>DATEMM010000240.1:0-10407 GCA_035275605.1 Pyrinomonadaceae bacterium | reverse complement strand
CGTTCAAAAAGGAGGCGCTCGCACAATTCACCGGCGGGCGCGACACGCCGGAGGCGCTCCGCAAACAGCTTTTCGACCGTTTCCTTTTGGAGCGCACAGCGGGCGGAGATGTGCCTCACCCGTTGGCGCGTGAAATCAGCGTCACCCGGCTCCGCACGGAAAGCCGGGAATGGGTGCAAGCTCATGATCTAGCCGCGAACTACTATTTTCGGTATTTCAAGGCCCGGCAACTGTCTGAAGCCTCCAACCTGACTGCCTCGTACACAGAACTTCGACATCATCTTTACGAAGCCGGACGCATAGGGGAATTATACGAGGCCAGCGAGAAGCTCACTCGATATGCAATTTCACGGATCGGCCTCAGTACTCCGGTTCCCCCACACAAGGAAGGTTTGGAAGAGCGGATCGCCTTGCTTTCCGCGCTCCCTGATGACCAGCGCCCGAAGGTGTTGCAATACCATCTCGCCCGCTGTTTCCTGGCACGAGGTGCGGCCGGCGACAAAGAGCGTGCACTCAAACACGCTCGCAGAGGGACGGGAAGACACCCCCACGCCGCTGCCTGGATTGTCCGACTTGATCTGGAATATGAGTTGAATGGTTATTATACCGCGCGATCTGTGATAAGCGAGGCATTAAGCAACGTCAGGGCCGACGAAGATGCGTCAACTATTTACGTGCGCGGCGCGGAGTTGATGGCGAAGGACAATCGGCTCGATGAGGCCATCACGCTGTTGGAGAAGGGTATTGACGTCATCCCAGTGGATAAGGATGTCTCCCTGCTCTACCAAACTGCGATGGGACTCGCGGCAAAAGTCGGAGATTATTCCAAAGTAGAGGCGCTTGTGTTGAGGGGCCTTACCACGATACAGAAAGCTCAAAATCGCTACAAAATCTCAGAAACCGCCCTGCGTTTGTTCAGCGCCCGCCGCGATACCGAGGCTATCAAACGGCTGCTGAACGGCACCGGGCCGGAGCAGTTAGATCCACCGCAACGCGTGGTCGCCGATTACTTGCTGGCCCGCCTTTCTGGCGATTGGGAAAAAGCGGCTGAAATTGCTCGTAAGGGGCGCACAGAATTTCCTCTCTATAAGCCTCTTTGGCCAAGTGAAGCCGACGCGCACTTCGCACTGGGACAAGTGCAGGAAGCGGACAACGTAATGAAGGGTTGTCTAATGCCTGAGAATCAGATTCGAGATAATGCGGTGGTTTGGTTCAGAGCTTATGTGAGCCTCATTGCAGGGCGATTAGGAGAGGCAAAAGGCTTCGCCGCCATGTATGCCCCAAATGACTTCGACTCCAATCGCCCCCTGGATGAAGCCGAGATGTTGCGCCTCTGGTCTGTCGTTCGAAATGGGATGAACAGTCCAATAGAAGATTACTTTCCGGGACTCGCGGAATACCAGAGGCAAGTTGCGGCACAGTCCCAGGGAGCACAGAAAACGATAGTAGCGGAACCATCCGAACGCGTGTGCTTGCTGGTGATAGCCACCGAGTGGGACTCCCGTCACGGAGGACTTTCGACTTTCAACCGTGATCTTTGCGTTGCCCTCGCCGGCGCGGGTGCCCGCGTCGTCTGCTATGTGCCTGAAGCGAGCGCAGAGGAGAAGCGACGCGCCAGCGAGGTCAAAGTGGAAATCGTCGAGGCCACCAGGATACCAAGCTTTAACGATACGGCGCTGCTTGTCCATCCGCCCGTGCTGCCCGCCGGATTTGTGCCTGACGTGGTCATCGGTCATGATCGCATTACCGGGCCAGCTTCACTGGCACTGGTCAAACACCATTACCCTGCCAGCAAGCGGGTGCTGTTCATCCACACGTCGCCGGAAGAGATTGAATGGCATAAAGAACCCCGCGAAGATTCCACCGGCGCGGCGCGTGCGGCCAAACGGAAGCAAGAGCAGCTTGCCCTGGCACAAGGATGCGATCTGGTTGTCGCTGTGGGCCCACACCTCCTATCCGAGTTCGGGACCGACCTCCGCGGTGCCGGCAATCAGGTGCCCATCATGGAGATGACGCCGGGCTTGCCGGAACGGCCAGACAATGTTACGACTGCCCTCCCGCTCTCTATTCGCTGTCTCAGCCTCGGGCGCGTGGAGGATTATTCACTCAAAGGTCTGGACCTCGCCGCAAAAGCATTTGGTCGAGTAGTCGCAAATTGGAGACAGGGGAACCTGCCTAAGCTGGTTGTGCGCGGCGCCCCCGTAGGCACTGAAGCCGCGCTCAAGGAGCGCCTTGCTGAAGACAGCGCTCCAACAGAGCTTGATGTCATCATTCGACACTATTCAGCCGATGAAACAGAGATTCGTAACGATCTGCGCGAGGCATCTTTGGTGTTGATGCCATCCAGGAAAGAGGGCTTCGGCCTGGTCGGCCTCGAAGCGATTGCCTACGGAGTACCAACGCTCATAAGTGCTCAGAGTGGTCTGGCAGAAACCCTGGAGCGGCACGCACCGCAGCTTGCCAGTGAATGGGTTCTGCCCGTTACGGGAGACGCAATTACGAAATGGGCAGAACGTATCGAATTACTGATCACGGGTCGTGACGGTGCCTTTGCCCGTGCCGCAGTACTGCGGGAAAAACTCGCCACGGAGCTGGATTGGGAGCGAGCGGCTGATGAACTTATGAGGGTTCTTGCGCAAGTCCGGCAGCGATGAACAGAGGGGTTGAACGGCAAGAAGAGATACTTTAGCCAACGTCGCCGTCTAACAGCTCATTCGACCGGAGCACGAATAGCATTGCTTTCATGCGCGAGACTTACCGCTTATGATGCTGTCTCGGCGCTTGGTTAATTCGGGCATCATGTTTCTTCCTTTAAAGTTCGGAGGCAGAAGATGCGAAAGATTTGGGCAGTCATTCTAGGGCTCCTCCTGATGGGGGCGAACCAGCTTCCCTCACTGGGCTTCAATCGGGCGCAGGCTGAATCTTCGGATGCCGGGTTGAAGGCCGACGAACTGGTGCTGGTCGGAACCGTGACGAAGATTTACCCTCTATCCACACCGCGCCGACGCAGAGCCTGGGCAATCGTGACACGCGTGGACAGCGTGGTCTCGGGCGAATTCTCCGGCGGGACCTTCACCTTCACCGTTCACAGCCCGTCCCGCGCCGGGTTACAGGTCAACCGGGCCTACGTCATCAAGGCCACCCGAACCGGCGACGGATATGTCGTGAATGAACTCTCTTTGAAGCTCAGCGGCCCTGACCTTCAGTCGAAGTGAGCCTGAGGTTGACGTCGTCGCAGCGCCCGCATACGACTCTCCGCCTCCCGTCTACAGGATAGTGTGCGCTGCGCTCTGTGCCACGAATCCGCTTCGAGCACAAGTAGCAGCGAATCGGGCGGCGCCAGAGAAAATACCAGGCGACTGCAAGGAATGCCCCGACGAGTGCTATCCAAACCAGCGTCATTTATTCACCAAACAGATGATGTAGTAATCAAACTAAGCGCCGAAACGAGCACGACCTCAAAGCCTTGGCGCTCCTGGCCTCAAAAGCTCTGAAAGCTTAATATGACTTCGCTCCGTCGTTTGCCATTCGGCGCACACTAATCTGGAGGCTTACTATAATGACACTTCGAGAATTCTTCGTGCAGCGGCGCAAGGCCGAATTTCCCGCTTTCATGCGCGTCCTCAAGGCGCTTCCCCCCGACCGGCTCGATTACAAGCCGGACGACCGCTCGCCCTCTGCCCAACAACTCGTCTGGACGCTCACGGGCGAACTCAAGGCGTGCATTGACGTCATCAATGAGGGGAAGGCCGAGTGGAAAAATCTGCCGCCGCCTTCGTTGGACGAGATGGTAGCGATGTTCGAGAACTGGTCGAACGAGCTGACCGAGCGCGCCGCCGAGATGGACGAGGCCGCCTGGGAGCGCGTGGCACAGTTCTATTACAACGGCAAGGTCGTGTTTGAGCAACCGGCCGGCCAGTTCCTCTGGTTCATTCTGTTCGACGCGATTCATCACCGGGGCCAGTTGTCGGCCTACCTGCGGCCAATGGGCGGGAAGGTGCCGGCCATCTATGGGCCGTCGGCGGACGAGCCGTCAATGTAGCCGGGCCAATGGCGTGAGGTCGCCAATGATTGTCCCGGATAAAAGTTTTCACTCAGGATAAAAGTTTTCATCGCGGCGCTTCGGGTCAGGTGACATCCTTTTCCGAAGCGCTCGCGTCTTTCAAATCATCTCTGAAACTTCTTAGGACTGCCCGATTCGTCTAGTCCAATCCACCAGATTCTGCAAGAGCTGGCGGATGTACTCTTTCGTCTGGTCGTCCGTCAGGTTCCCGTCAGCGTCGAACCGCTCTTGAGCGTTGCCGATCATCACCTCCGGCTGGTTGACCGGGAACATGTTGAGGAAGACCATCATCTGCCGCAGGTGATACTGTGCGCGCGCCGTGCCGATGACACCGACCGAAGCTCCCATGATGGCCGCAGGCTTTCCATTCCACGCGCTGTCCCCGTAGGGACGCGATGCCCAATCAATCGCGTTCTTCAAGACGCCCGGAATAGAGTAGTTGTATTCAGGCGTGACTATCAGCACGGCGTCCGCTGCTCGAATCCGCTGCTTGAGCTCGGTGACTTTGGCCGGCGGGTTCTGCTCATTGTCCTGATTGAAGCCGGGGATGCCGTCAAGCTCGAAAGTTTCGAGGGTCGCGCCTTCGGGCACGAGCCCGGCAGCGGCGCGCAGGGCTGCGCGGTTGTAGGACTGCTGCCGGAGGCTACCGGCGATGCCTAGAATACTAATTTGCTTGCTCATCTTATACCCTCCTCATGATCCGTCAGGTTGCGTAATCAATTCGTCCGGTCGGTCGATTAGAGACCCACGCGCTCCCGCCACTTTGTACGGTGGCGAGCCAGAACGCAAGGCGCGGGCGGACACGCCAGGCTCGCGGAGCGCCCAGCCTTGCAACGCTGGGCTTCAAGCGCGAGGGCTCCTTTTGTATCCTGTGCCATTACTGTTTCGTCCCGGAGGTGAAGATGAAGATGCGTGTCTTGAGAGTGCTTCTGCCGTTTCTGCTGCTGGCACAGTCTTTCGGCTGCGCCTTACAACAGACTTCGCAGGTCGGTGAACCGAGCGAGGCTTCGCCGGGTGCGGTCAAATTCACTATGGCCGGCCCGAACGAGGCGGCGATAATCGTTCCGGTGAAGATTAACGGGCAGGGCCCCTATGATTTTGTGCTCGATACGGGGGCGACCTTCACCTGCGTGGACAGCCGCTTTGCCGAAGAGTTGAAGCTCCCCGAGTGGAAAGGCTCTTTCGGCACAGTCGTCGTCGGCCCCGGCGGAGGCGGAATGAAACTCTTTAAGATTGAGACTCTGGAGGTCGGAAACGCGAAGGCCGCGGGCCTCATCGCGTGCGCCGTAGAGCTCGACCGGATGGCGCCGCCAGGGCTCGGCATCAAGGGCCTGGTCGGGCTGAACTTCCTGAAGTCTTACCGCGTGAACATAGATTTCAAGAAGAAATCACTCCAACTTGATAAACCGTAGCATTGGTCTTCGGGCGTGAGTCTTTCGGCATTTGCCGGTCGTTTGACAGGTCATTTGGATGGGAGTACAAGTATCCCAAACAGCAAAATCCTGTAATCGCCAGAGGGGGTAGAGCGCTCGCCGGGAGGCTCTTTTGAATCCGCCTATCCGTAGAAGTGCCAGTCATGACCGCGACGCCGCCAATCCGCCTCTCCGTACTCGACCTTTCGCCGGTAGCCGCGGGCTCCTCTGCGCCGGAGGCCCTGCGCAACACGCTCGACCTGGCACAGCTCGCGGACCAACTGGGCTACACGCGCTACTGGCTCGCAGAGCACCACAACACCGCGCTCATCGCCATCTCCTCGCCGGAAATCATGATCGGGCACGTCGCCGGCGTGACGAAGAGAATCCGCGTCGGCTCTGGCGGGGTGATGCTCCCCAACCACGCGCCGCTCAAAGTGGCCGAGACTTTCCGCACGCTCGAAGCCTTGCACCCCGGCCGGATTGATCTGGGGATAGGGCGAGCGCCTGGCACAGACTACATGACGGCGCTCGCGCTCAGGCGCTCGCGCGAGGCGCTAGGGGCGGACGACTTTCCTGAACAGTTGGCGGAGCTGCTGGCTTTTTTGTCCGGGGAGTTTCCAGCCAACCACCCGTTCAGGCGCATCAGGGCGATTCCCGAAGGGGTGGGGACGCCTGAAATCTGGCTGCTCGGCTCAAGCGATTTTAGCGCGCGTCTGGCGGCGGAGCTGGGACTCAGCTTCGCCTTCGCGCATCACATACACCCAAGGCCCGCCGTTCCTGCGCTCAAACTTTACCAGGAGCGGTTTCACCCTTCGGCTTACCTGAGCGCGCCCGCGTCAATGCTGGCGACTTCCGTTATCTGCGCCGAGACGGACGAAGAGGCGAACGAGCTGGCGCGCCCGGCCGACCTGACGCTGCTGCGCTTCGCGCAGGGGAGATTCGGCGGCCAGATACCCAGCGTCGCGGAGGCGAGCGCCTACCCTTACAGCGTGGACGAGATGGAAGTGGTCAATGCGAACCGCGAGCGCCTGCTCGTCGGATCACCCGAAAGAGTGCGCGAGCAGCTTTCGCGCCTGGCAACGCAGACAGGCGTCGGCGAAATTATGCTGACGACGATGACGCACGATCACAGTGCGCGGCGTCGTTCTTACGAACTGCTGGCGAAAGCATTCTCGCTCTCGCCGATTCGAGAGTCCGACGCAGCAAGCGACGAATAAGCATCAGGCAACGCTGAGGAAGCGAACGAGGAAGGATTAAGGAATTCGAAGAAAGGAATGATGACGATGGAAAAACGAAGGTTGGGAAATTCCGAGCTGGAGGTAGCGCCGCTCGCTTTCGGCGGCAACGTCTTCGGATGGACGATTGACGAGCAGACTTCGTTCGAGCTTCTGGACGCGTTCAGTGCGGCGGGCTTTAACCTGATTGACACGGCGGACGTTTACTCGGCCTGGGCACCGGGCAACAAGGGCGGTGAGTCTGAAACCATCATCGGCCGCTGGCTCAAGCGAAGCGGCAAGCGCGAGGACGTCATCATTGCCACGAAGGTCGGGATGGAGATGCAGGGCCGGAAGGGACTCGCGAAGTCTTACATCCTGCGCTCTGCGGAAGATTCGCTCAAGCGTCTACAGACGGACTACATAGACCTCTACCAGTCGCACCAGGATGACCCGCAGACGCCTCCCGAAGAGACGCTCGAAGCCTACGCGGAATTAGTTCGTCAGGGCAAAGTCAGAGTCATCGGGGCCTCGAATTACAGCGCGGAGAGGCTCAGCCAATCGCTAAGCGCGAGCGAGCAGAAGGGACTGCCTAGATACGAGAGCCTGCAACCTCTGTACAATCTCTATAGCCGCGCGGAGTTCGAGGCGGAGTTAGAGCCCTTGTGCGTGGCACAGAACGTCGGGGTCATCGGCTACTCTTCGCTGGCGAGCGGTTTTCTTTCGGGCAAGTATCGCTCGGAGAGCGACCTCAACAAGAGCGCTCGCGGCGGCGGGGTCAAGAAGTACCTTAACGAGCGGGGCTTTCGCATCCTGGACGCGCTCGACGAGGTTGCCCGGCGGCAAGAGTCAACGCCCGCGCGCGTCGCCCTCGCCTGGCTCATCGCGCGCCCGAGCGTCACCGCGCCCATTGCGAGCGCGACCAGCCTTGAGCAGCTCGACGATTTAATCGAGGCGACGCGACTTCGGCTGGATGAGACCTCGCTGCGATTGCTGGACGAGGCGAGCGCCTGGCGCGAAGAGGCTAGCACAGACCGGGCGCTGAAATCATCAGCGTGAAGATGGGAATAGATTCATGTCGGGAGTGTAGGTACAGCATTTCCATCTACACTCCCAAAGCGTTCTCGGCGCGCCCGCCCTCGCCCAACTCACTCCGCTCAATCAGTCGTTCCGGGATGCTCAGGACGTTCCCGGCGATTTGTCGCCACTTCTCGCGGTTGATACCGTAGATCAGATGGTCGAACCCGGCGATATTATTCTCGCCTTCCAACTCCTCTCCCAATCGTTCGGCCACGCGGATGGAGGCCACGTTCTCGGGCTGGATGGAGCTGACGACGTGATCCAGGTCCGTCTCCGTGTAGCAGTAGTGCAGCGCCCTGCGCGCGGCCTCGCTCGCGTAGCCTTTCCCCCAGTAGTCTCGTGCGAGCGACCAGCCGAACTCGATTCCGTGCCACTCTTCGGGGTAGCCGAAGCCTACGCGCCCGACGACGTTCCCGCTCTCCTTCTCCTCTATGGCCCAGAAGCCAAAGCCGCGCAGATGCCAGTGGCCTATGGTGTAGGCGAAGCTCCCCCAGGACTCGGCGCGCGTCATGGCCCTCCTGGGACTTTGGTAACGCATCACTTCCGGGTCAGCGAAGAGGCGTGCGACCGTCTCGAAGTCGTCGCTGCGCCACATGCGTAGAATGAGTCTCTCCGTCTCAAGAGTCTTTGCTTTGTACATGATGCCTCACCTTCAGAAGATGTTGATTGAATCCGCCGCGCTACGGGTGCGCGACGACGAGTAAAGTGGCGGCCCTTTTCAAAACGCAATCCATGGCCAGGCGCAGCGTCTCGGGGTCGAGCGCGGCGAAGCTCTCGTCCAGGATAATCAGGTCCGCCCCCTGTAGAAGTGCGCGGGCGATGTAGAGACGGCTCTTCTCGCCGTGCGAGAGCTGCCACCCGGAATCGCCCACCATCTGGAACATTCCGCCCGGCATGCGCTGGAGCAAGTCGCCGAGCCCCAGTTCAATGCAAATGGTTTTCGCCTCGCGCAGGTCGTCGGCCCGCGGCGGCCAACGCCGTCCCATCAGCAGATTGAAGGCGAAGGTTTCCGTCAGCACGTGGTTCTCGTGAAATTGGGGCGCGGCCACGACCCTGCGCCGCCAACCGTCTCTGCCGAGCGTGTGCTGGTCCAGCCCGCCGAGGAGCAGGAGGCCGGATTCCGGCGGTCTAAGTCCCGTTAGCACTGAAGCCAGCGTAGACTTGCCGCCGCCCGAAGAGCCTTCCAGCAGAATGCGGTCGCCCTCATAAATCTCCACGTTACAGCCACGCAGCGCGCGCTCGGCGCGGGATGGATAACGGAAGGCGATGTTATTGGCCTCCAGCAACACGCCGCCTGGCCTTCCCTTTCCATGATGAGAGTGTGCGGGGACGAGAGAGCGAGCGCCCACGGCCTCGCCGCTCGCCGCCTGGTGAAAAAGCGGCGCAACTTTCCTCCAGGCGATGGCCGCCGCCGACAGTTGCGCAATCCCGGCCGTCGCCTTGACCAGCGCCCTGTGCGTGAAGAGGATGCCGCCCAGGCTGATCGCCAGCGCAGACGCCGGCCGCCCAGAGACGAAAGCCGGGAACAATCCGGCGACGCCCAGAATCAGCCAGGCGCGCGGGACCACGGACGACAACAGGGCGAGCTTGTCGTCCATCTTCCTTGAGCCTGCCAGGTAATCATTGAGGGCCTCGTCCTCTCCACGATGCCAGTGCTCGCGCGCCTCCTGTGCGGCGCGAGTCCTGTAGCCCACCATGCGCTCGACCAACCCTTGCGTGAGGGCGAAGCGCGTGTCCGTCCACAGCAGGCGGCGTGCGTAATAATGCCGCCCCACTAGGCAGGCAAAAATAATCAAGCCCGACAGCAGGAGCACGTGCACGAGGCCGCCCGCGCCAATCATGAGCACGTACACTCCGAAGGCCAGTTCGAGGCAGGCGAAGAGACCCAGGAACCCGCCGCTTCTGGCCATAGCTTCCACCGCATCGGATTCCACCACGCGGGCGAGCAATTGCCCCGTGCCGTGCTGCCGCACCTTGTCCACGTCGGACTTCAAGGCCCCGGCCAGCAGGCGCTGCTTGAGAAGCCCTGCCGTCCTGATGGCGACGAAACCCTGCGACCAGTTCGCGTAGAGCCGGATGACGGCGATGCTCAACAGGACTAAGGACCAGGCCAGCAGCCAACCTTCGTCCGAGTGCCCCTGCAAAGCGCCGCGCCCCACGACCGCCCAGAAGATAATCCAGAGCAGGTAAAGGAGCGCATAGGCGCAGGTCATGTAGAGCAGTCGCCGCACGATTCCGGCGTGCCTCAGCATTTGGATGAAGCCGGTCTCCGGCGGCAACCTGAGGAGCCAGCAGTCGCTGAATCTCACGCCCGCGAGCTGTTCGCCGAGGACGGCCGCGCGCGCCTTGCGATGGCGACGCCTGGGGATTCTTGCTTCCGTGAGAAGTCTTCCAACCTCTCCCAAGAGAGGCCGCTCGAATTTTTGGCACAGGGCCGCGCGGACCTCCCCGATGGGCAGCCTCTTTAGGGCGTGCTGCGGGCCGACGACCGTCACGCTTCGCCTGCGCCCGCGCACCAGAGCCAGGAGCCGCTGCTCGTCCCCCACCTCCAGCCTGATGAGTGCCGGGCCGGCGCGGCGCAAGAGCGACTCGACCTCACCGTAGCGCGTTTCCGTCGCCTCGACCTCAAGGCCGA
>DATEMM010000239.1:0-3629 GCA_035275605.1 Pyrinomonadaceae bacterium | reverse complement strand
CGCGCGCCAGATAGAGGCGAAGGTCAAGGCGGACCCCAAACGGCTGCTCGCGCTGGCGGGTTTCTTTCTCAGCATAGAAGAGGCGGACGAGGCCGCGCGCCTGAGCGAGTCTGTCCTCAAGCTCGCGCCCGAGATGGCCAGCGCACACCAGTTGCTCGGCGCGTCGCGCCACATAGGACTGCGGCTGGACGAAGCGGCGGCAGAGTACGCGCGTGCTCTTGAACTCGACCCGAAAGCGCCGACCGCGCGCCGCAGCCTGGCGGATTTGCGACGCGCGACGGGTAAACCGGAAGAGGCGCTCACCCTTTATCGTGAGCAGTTGGCTGTGGACCCGTCGGACAAGGCGGCGCGGGCGGGAATCGTCCTGTCGCTTTTAGAGCTCGGGAAAAAGGACGAGGCGGAGACCGAATTCGCATCGGCGCTCAAGGACGACCCGCGCAACATGGCACTGCTGGTCGGGGCCAGCTACTGGCATGCGGCCAAAGGCGACGCGGCGCGCGCACAGGAACTCGCCGGCAAGGCCATAGAGATTGAGCCGCGTTACATCTGGGCGCACATAGCCTATGCCCGCGCCCTGCTCGCGCAGAAGCGCCCGCTCGAAGCGGAGCGCGTCTTGAGGTTCGCGCGCCAGTACGGGAATTTTCCCACGCTCGATTACGAACTGGCCGGCGCGCTCGCCTCCTCCGGGCTTTATGAAGAGGCAGCGGGCGAGTTGCTGCGCTCCTTCAAGATGAAGGACGGCAGGATCGAGACGCGGCTGGCCGGGCGCATCCCATCGCAGGCCGCGGACTTTATAGAACTGCTCGCCCCCGAACGCCGCGCGGGCATCTTCCAGGCGACGGCCGCCGACACTGAAAGTAACGCACGCCTGCTCAAAGGTCTGCTCGCCTTCGCCTCCGCGCTGAACACTGACGAGGGCAGGGGCCCGGACTCGGCGGCCGTGCAGAGCGCGCTGGCCGATTTCCTGGCGGGCGAAGACGGGATGCTCGCCTACCGCCAGCTCTACGCCGCGAGCCGCCTGCTTGCGCGCAACAGTGAGTTACAGACGATTCTGGACCTGACGGAAAGCTCTACGGCCAGGGTCGAAGCCGCGCTGGACGTGCCGCTGGCCACCATCGCTGTGCTGACCGACGACCTGCGCGAGGCTCGCGCGCGCGCCTTCTCTTCCGGCGTAGTTCTCTCCATCGGGGAAGTTCCGCGCAACGTGTTGTCGAACATTCTGCGCGGGCGAATCGAAGACATACGGGGCTGGGCGCTCTTTAATCAGGACAAGGCCAGTGAGGCTCTGACGCACCTCAGGCGCGCGGTCAGCGTGCTGCCGGAAAACAGCAGTTGGTGGCGCGCGGCCCAGTGGCATCTGGGCTCGACGCTACAGGCCACTGGCAATCAGCAGGAGGCGCTCGCGGCCTATCTCAAAGCTTACAACCCGGCGGCCCCGAGCCCCGTCCAGCGCGCCGTCATAGAGGCGCTCTACCTCAAGGTCAACGGCTCGCTACAGGGGCTTGACGCGAAGATCGGGGGCGCCCCTGTCTCCTCTAACTCGGGAGGTAGCACAAACCAGACGCCGCCCCCGCAATGAGGTGCGTAATGCTCTGCGCCCGGAGAGGATAAATAATTCAGACCCGGAAGGGGTCAAATAAAATAGCCAGGGGTAAGCGCGTGAGCGCGCCACCCCTGGCTATTTTATTCGACCCCTTCCGGGTCATTTACCTTTCGGCCTTTGCCTTCCTTTAAGGCGTGGGCTTCTTGCTCTCGGTCATGGGTGTGCCCTCGGCGTCGAAGACTTCCACCGCGCCGTATTTCGCCAGCACCTCGCGCGCCTTCGAGGCATCGCCGACGGCGACGACCTGTAGGTTAGCCAGGTTGACGTACTTTTGCGCGGCCCGCTGCACGTCCTCGGCCGTGATGTTGGCGACGATCTGCGGGTACGTGTCCCAGTAGTTGGCAGGCAGATCATAGAGCTTCTGCGTGACGATGTTCTGGAGCAAGGTGTTCGGCTGTTCAAGCGAGAGGGCGAAGCTGCCGACGATGGCGCGCTTGGCGTTCTCCAACTCCGCAGGGCTGACCTTCTCCTCGCGGATACGCTTGAGCTCATACATGAACTCCTTCATCGCGCCCTCGGTCACGTCCGTCCTGACTTCCGAGCTGGAGACGACCGTCCCGCGGAACTTCGAGCCGCCGAAGTTGCTGTACGCTCCGTAGGTGTAGCCGTTCTTCTCTCTCAGGTTGAGGAAGAGGCGCGCGGCCGGGCCGCCGCCCAGGATTTGGTTCATCACGAGCACGGCGAAGTAGTCCTCGTTCGTGCGCTCGATGCCCAGATTGCCGAGCTGAAGGACGGTCTGGACGGAGCCGGGCCTATCGATCAACTGGATGCGCATCGCGCCCTGCTCGGGCGCTGCCGGAATTTTCGTCTGCGGCACTTCGCCCTTCTGCCAACTGCCGAAGGCGCGCTCCAGCTTGGGCATGATCTCGCTCAAGGTGACGTCGCCGACGATGGCCAGCATGGCGTTGTTCGGACGGTAGTAGGTCGAGTGGAAATTGGCCAGGTCGGCCGAGGTGATGCGCTTGAGCGACTCGGTCGGCGGGACGATCATGCCGGCCGGGTGGTCGCCGTAGATGGCGCGCTGGAAACGCTCGGCCGCAAGGAACTGCGGGATCGAGCGCTGGAATTGCAACTGCGCGATCTGCCGCTGCTTGTACTTGTCAACCTCTTCCTGCGGGAACTTCGGATTGCGTATGACGTCCGCGAAGATGTCGAGCGTCTGGTCGAAGTTTTCGACCAGCCCGGCCGAGGTGATGGTGCTCGTAAAAGACGAGAGCCCGGTCCCGGCGTTGAGCGTCGCGCCGAGCGTGTCCATCTGCTCGGCGATGTCCTTGCTCTTGCGGGTCGCGGTTCCTTCGCGCAGCAGGGCCGCGGTGAATTGTGCCAGACCGTGATAATCGTTCGGGTCCGAGAGGCCGCCGCTCATGACGACCATCTGCATCGTGAAGGTGGGAACGCGGTGGTTCTCCAGGAGAACGACGCGCATCCCGTTCGAGAGCGTGGCCTCCTGCGCCTTCGGCAGGTTGACCTTGAGAATCTCCTTGTTGACGGGCGCGCGGCCCTTGATGTCCGCGCCGACGACCGACTGGCCCGCCGGGCCTGACGGCGGCGGCCCAGCCGGACGCTGTGCCAGCGCGGATGTGGACGCGACGGCGAGCGCGACGGTGGCCGCGAACAGTTTGTTTCTGAGTTTTATAGAATTCCTCATCGGTTTGATCTCCTCCTACTACTTGGCGGCAGTCGCCGCGCCCTTGGCTTTGGGCATGGTAACGACGACCGTGCGGTTCGTCGCAGTCAGATACTTGTTGGCCACACGCTGCACGTCCGCCTTGGTGACGGCGCTGACCTTGTCGAGGCGCGTGTTAATCAGGCCCGGCTCGTTGTAATAGACCGTGTACTGGCCGATGCTCACGGCGCGCGACAATGAACTCTGAAGGCCATTGATGAAGTTGCGCCGCGTGGTGTTCTTGGCTTTCTGTAGCTCCCAGTCGGCGATGCCCTCTTTTTGCAGGCGCGCGATCTCGTCATAAATCGCAGCCTCGACGGCCGCCGGATTACCGCCCGGCTTGAGCGTCGCGGAGATGTA
>DATEMM010000238.1:0-2873 GCA_035275605.1 Pyrinomonadaceae bacterium | reverse complement strand
CACGGACGAGGCGGAGCTTGCCTTCCAGCAGGCAGAGGCGGCGCGCGAGAAGACCAAAGACGACGAGTCGCGGCGGGCCGCCGTCGCCCTTTACGAGCGGGCCATACGGCTTCGCCCGGCGTTCCCTGCGGCGCACGTCGGCCTCGCGCGCGTTCTGCTGGACATGAACGATTACAAGAGGGCGCTCGGGGAGATAGACGAGGCGCGGCGCGACCGGCCTGTGTACCCCGAGGCTTCGGCGGTCGAGGGGCGCATCTATCGCTACGCAGCCTTCTGGGACAACGCCATAGCCTCCTTTCGCCGCGCCATACGCGAGGCGCGCGGCTTTCAGCCGGAGGCGCACACAGGGCTGGCGCTGCTTTACGAAGAGAAAGGGATGAACGAGGAGGCGGCCGCGGAGTTTCGCACGGCCATCGCGCAGCTCTCCGACTCGGAGCCCGTCATCTACCAACTGCTCGGGGCCGTCTACGAACGAATGGAGAAGTACAAGGAGGCGGTCGAGGCTTACGAGAAGTATTTGCAGCTCGCGCCGCAGGGAAACCTGGCGGAAGCCGTTCGCTCCATCATAGACCAGTTGCGGCGTCAGGCCGAGGAACAGAATAATCAGCCCGAATAGAAGAGTGAAAAAAGGATGCGTAGCTTAACCAACTTGATCCAGGGCAACCGTGCGTGGGCCGAAAAGATTAAGGCGCGCGAGCCGGATTTTTTCCAGAGACTGTCGGAGCAGCAATCTCCAGAATATTTCTGGATAGGCTGCTCGGACAGCCGCGTTCCGGCCAACCAGATCGTAGGGCTTTGGCCAGGCGAACTGTTCGTTCACCGCAACGTGGCGAACCTTGTAGTTCACACAGATTTGAACTGCCTCTCGGCTATGCAATTTGCCGTCGAGGTGCTCAAGGTAAGACACATCATCGTCTGCGGCCATTACGGCTGCGGCGGCGTCAGAGCCGCCCTGCTCAATTCCAGGCTCGGGCTGATCGACAACTGGCTGCGCCACATTCAGGACGTGGCCCAAAAGCACAGGGCCCTGCTGGACAGCATCGCGGAAGAGTCCGCGCGCGTGGACAAGCTGTGCGAGCTGAACATCATCGAGCAGGTCATCAACGTCTGCCAGACGACGATTGTGCAGGGAGCCTGGGAGCGCGGGCAGGAGTTGACCATGCACGGCTGGGTGTACGGATTGAGCGACGGCCTCCTGCGCGATTTGAATATACACATCAGCAACCACGAGGAGATCGCGGCCGTTTACCGGAACGCCGTCAGCGCTTCGGAGATGGCCGGAGCGCCCGGCGGGTCAACAAAACATGTGACCCAATGAAGCTCAGAGTTAGGAATTTAGAGTCGAGCCTTGAGGCTTGCTGGTGCGGAGCTAGTTTCGTGGAGTAGTTCTGCTGCCAAGCTAGTAGAGCCAGCCGAGCGACTTGGCTATAAAGCAGAGGACGAAGGCGACAAGGAGCATCGTCGCCAGCCAGGGATACTTGCCCATAGGGCATTTGCCGCCTTCACTCATCGTCAAAATCTTAACCCGCCCGCCTCAGGCTACGCAAAGCCCCGTGCCCCAAGTGAAGCCCGCGCCGAAGGCCGGAAGCAGCAGCCGGTCGCCTTCCTGTATGCGCCCCGAGCGGCGGAGCGTGTCGAGCGCAATTCCCATAGAGGCCGAAGAGGTGTTGCCGTAATCTTCCAGCACGGAGACGACGCCCCCCTGGTCGGTCGGGAACCGCAGGCCCCTTGCGACCTGTGCCAGCAGGTTGGCGTTGGCCTGGTGCGGAACCATCCAGCGCACATCCGTCGCCTGTAAATCATTTCTCTGGAGAACAGTCTGGCACGCGTTGACCATCTTGCGCCCCGCTTGCAGAATGACGGACTGCCCGTTCATACGTGGGTTGTGATTTGCCCTCTGCTCGTCGCCGCCTGCCTGCACAAGCGACGCGCCGAACTCTGTGCCAGGGCAACGAAGGCCGAGGTCGTCAACGTATGTGCCGTCCGTCGCCAGATGTATGTCCAGGATACTGAGCGCGCCGTCCGTCTTTTCACTGGAGACGATGAGGGCGCTCGCCCCGTCGCCGAAGAGCATGGAGAGTGCGCCCGCCTCTGGCGAGAGGTCTAAGAAGGCGGATTGGATTTCGGCCAGGCAGATGGCGACATGTTTGGCCGTGCCCGACGAGACGAGAGCGCGGGCAACTTGCAGCGCGTAGAGGGCATTGCAGCAGGCGGCGCGGATGTCCAGGCACGGAATCTCGCGCAGGGAGAGCGCCTTCTGCACGGCGGGTGAGCTGCCCGGAATGAAGCGGTCGGGCGTCATCGTGCCGAAAATCAGGTAATCAACGTCCTCGGGTTTGAGCCCGGCGTCTTCGAGCGCGAGCGTGAGGGCGCGTGCGGCTAGCGAGCTTGTCGTCGTGCCTTCGTCAGCCCAGCGGCGTCGGCGTATGCCGGAGGATTTGAAAATCCATTCGGCTTCGAGGCCAAGCCGCCCGGCTATCTCTTCGTTGGTAATAACGGGCTCTGGCACATACATGCCGGAACCCGTGATGTAAGCTTTCACCGCCTTAACCTTTGCGTGATTCGACGTAACGTTCGATGGCTTCGAGGGTCTGGAAGTTAGCGGGCTTCACGTCCGAGTCTGGGACCTTGATGCCCGTCTCGGTTTCCAGCACGCCGATGAAATCCACGAGCGCGAAACTGTCCAGCACGCCCGCCTTGAAAAGATCGTCACCCGACACGGGCTGCTGCAATCCATTGTTCGCCGCATTGTCATTCAGGTAATCCGTCACGCCTTGTGGCAGAGCCATGTTCTCTCCTTGAAGTAAAAGTCTGGAGTCCGCAGTCCGGGGTCTGGAGTCAAGAGCAGTAACTTATCTTTGACTTCAGACTCT
>DATEMM010000237.1:0-9083 GCA_035275605.1 Pyrinomonadaceae bacterium | reverse complement strand
GACCTTACATTACAATTATCGCCAGGCCACGGGCGACGCGCGCCGCTGGGGCTCGCCCTACAACATCTTTCTGGAGCCCGCGAAGCTCAACAAGTCCGGCGACGTGTTGACCGAAAAAGCCTGGGTCGTCAACGGCGAATTGATCGAAGAGGATGTCGATAAGTTTATCCGCGAGCGGCTCGGTTTGGACAAGACGGAAGCGGACAAGAAAACCGCGGAGCTCAATCTCAAAGTCGAGAGCGACAAGGATAAATTGATGAAGGTCGTCGCCAGTTCGGCCTCGAACTCGACCGCTCAGTCCGTCCAGCCCTGCAAACAACAGTAGGAATGGGTAAACAGTAAATGGTCAATGGTAAATAGGAGGCTGTCCTCTATTCACCATTGACCATTTACTATTTACCGATAAGCCATGAAACTTCGCATCCTTTACCACGGCCACTGTTTCGACGGCGTGGCCTCGGCCGCGGTCTTCACGCGGTTCTACAAGTCGCGCGTCAACGAATCGGCTGAAGTTGCCTACGCTGGCCTCTTGCATCGCCCCGGCGCGCTCTTTGACGAAGAGATGTTCGACGGCGACGAGAACGCCATAGTCGATTTCAAATACTCGACCTCGCCGCATCTGACCTGGTGGTTCGACCATCACCAGTCGGCGTTCCTCACGCCCGAGGACGAAGCGCACTACCGCCGCGACCAGTCTGGAAGGAAGTTTCTGGACGCGACGCGGAAATCCTGCACCGAATTCATCATGGACGTGGCGAGCACGCGCTTCGGCTTTCAGGACGAGGAACTAGGGCCTCTCGTCCACTGGGCACACGTCATCGACGGCGCGCTCTATGATTCGCCCGCGCAATGCGTCGAACTGGCCGCGCCCGCGCTGCAACTGATGCAGGTCATCGAGAGCGACCCGGACGATTCCTTCATCGAGCACATCATTCGCGACCTCGTCGCGCGCCCGCTGGACGAGGTCGCCACGAGCGACGAGGTGCAGGAGCGCTTTCGTCCCATCCTCGCGCGCCACCGCGAGACGCTTGAGACCGTCCGGCGCAAAGCAGCTTACGCGAACGGCGTTGTCCAGTTCGACCTGGTTGACGACGGGCTGGAAGGCTTCAACAAGTTCATTCCCTACTACCTTCACCCGGAGACGACCTATTCGGTCGCGCTGACGCGCGGGCCGCACCGGACAAAAATCTCCGTCGGCTCGAACCCGTGGGCCCCGCGCCCGCGCCGGCACAACATCGCTACCATCTGCGAGCGCTATGGCGGAGGCGGTCACGCAGTGGTCGGCGCGGTCTCGTTCGCGCCCGATGAAGTCGAGAAGGGGCGCGCGGCCATGCGCGAGATTGTCGCGGAGTTGTCTGGAGGCAACGGGCAGTAAAAGAAAGAGAGCGCACACCGCGCCGGATTTAGCGCCCCGCCCTCATCAGGTAGCGTCCGGCTTACGCCAGACAATCGTGTATCTCCAAAGTAGATGACGAAACACGCGCCCGCCCGGCAGGTGCTCATCCCGAAGCCGCTGCACTCCTTTTGGCGTCAGGTAGCTCTCGTGCCTGCCGTGCTCGGCCCAGGCGCGGCGAACTTCGCGCCGTGGCAGGAATCTTCCCCGCTGCCAGAGACGCACGGCGACGCTCAGTGGGAGCCTGATGGCGTTGAAGGCGTAATCAACAAGGCCGTCGGTCTCCATCATGTCGTGCAGGACGAGCACGCCCCCTGGCTTGAGCAGCGCTTTCATCTTCGCGAGGGCAACGCCAGCGGGCAGATGGTGCAGCGTGGCGAGCGTGACGATGAGGTCGTACCCCTCGGCCGGAAGATCTAATTCCAGAAAATCGCCCAGGACGAAATTGAGATTGGGATAATCAGTCGAGCGCTCGCGCGCGACCGCTATCATCTGCGGTGAAAGGTCCAGGGCCGTGACGCTCTTGGCGCGCCGGGCGATGGTCCGGGCCATCGAGCCGAAGCCGCAGCCTATCTCCAGCGCGCGATCACAACTCGCTGGAAAGTGGCGCAGCAGGTAGTTCGCGTACACCTCACGCGCGTCCGCCTCCCGCGCCGTGAGCGAGGCTATACGGTTAAAGTCCTCGCGAACCTGCTGCATCGTCTCAAAGGCTTCGCCTTCAAGATTGAGAGCGAGCCATCAGCTCTTCAATCTCTTCCGATTGCTTCGGAGCTTTGTTCGAGAGGACGCGATTGCCGTCCTCCGTCACCAGCACGTCGTCTTCAATACGCACGCCTATGCCCAGGTACTTTTCGGGGATGTCTTTCGTGTCGGGCGCGACGTAGAGTCCGGGCTCGACCGTCATCACCATGCCGGGCTCTAACTTCCTGGCCTCGTCCTTGACGTGATAGCGGCCAACGTCATGCACGTCCAGGCCCAGAAAGTGGCCGAGGCCGTGCATGTAGAACTGTTTGTATTTCTCTTCCTCGATCAGCTTCTTCGGCTCGCCCTTCAATAACCCCAATTGAACCATGCCTTCGGTCAGAAGCTCCACCGAGTAGTTCCTTAACTCATCGACGCTCGTTCCAGGGCGGACTCGCTCCACGCAAGCCACCTGCGCTTTGAGCACAAGGTCGTAGATGTCGCGCTGTGCCGGGGTGAAGCGGCCGTTGACGGGAAAGGTGCGCGTGATGTCGGAGGCGTAGCCGCGGTATTCCGCGCCCGCGTCAATCAGGAGCAGGTCGCCGTCGCGAAGTGTCGCGTCGTTAGTGATGTAGTGGAGCACGGTCGCGTTCGCGCCGCCGCCGACGATTGAGTTGTAGGCCGGACCCGAAGCGCCGCTCTTGCGGAACGTGTATTCGAGAAGAGCCTCGATCTCGTACTCCTGCATCCCAGGGCGCGTGCGTTTCATCGCCTCGACATGGCCCTCCGCGCCGATGTCCGCCGCGCGCTGCATCAGCTCAACCTCCTCCGCGGACTTGAAGAGGCGCATCTCGTGCAGGATCGAGCCCGTGTCGATGATCGCCTCGGGCGCGCTCTGGCCGCGTCGGCCCATGGCGCGCTGCTGGCGTATGTGTTTGATGATGGTCTCGTCCAGGTCTGCGTTGCCGTTGCCGATGCGGTAGTAGAGATTGGTCGCACCGTTAAGAAAGTCTGTGAGCTTCTCCTCAAACTCGCTGATGGGGAAGGCGGCGTCCGCGCCGTACTCTCTCTGCGCGCCTTCGACTCCGGCGCGGCGGCCGTCCCAGATTTCCCGCTCGGGGTCGCGCGGCCTGACAAAGAGCGTGTAAGTCTGCTCCTTGCGCGCGGGCGCGATGACGGCGATGGCCTCCGGCTCCTCGAATCCGGTCAGGTAGAGAAAGTCCGAATCCTGGCGGTAACGATAGTGCGTGTCGTTCGAGCGCGTGGCCTCGCGCGCGCTGGCGATGATGGCGACGGAATCCGGGCTCATGCGCTTGATGAATTCCTCAAGTTGGGGTCGCTGCATTGATCTCTCTCCTCTATGGGCTGACTTTAAGTTAAGAAGCATTGTAACTGAGAGACGAAGGCCGTTTCAAAACGTGCGGGCTCACATCGTCGCTCCCTTCACGCCGTTTCACCCCGAATCAAAGCACCGGCGCTTCGATTCCGGCTTTTCATAGCCGCCCGCTTTGAGTGATAATTCGCCTGAGGCATAGAAAATTTTATGAGCGCGCAAACTCTGGACATCGCGGTAGAGCAGCCCGCGGAGATCGTCTCCTTCGATCCGGCGACCGGCGAAGAGGTGGGCCGCGTCCCCGTCACGGCGACCACTGAAGTCCGTGACGCGGTCAAACGCGCGCGGGCGGCGCAGCCAGAGTGGGCCTTGACCAGCTACGCTGAGCGCGGGCGAGTTGTGATGCGCGCGCGCCGCCTCGTGCTGGACGAGTTGGAAGAGATTGCGCTGCTCGTCTCCAGGGAGACGGGCAAGCCCGTCCTGGAAGCCATCTCTATGGAGCTGACCCCGACGCTCGACCTGATGCAGTTCTTCGCGCGCCGGACGAAGCACCTGCTGCGAACTGAGAAAATTAATATAGGCCAGTACGGGTTGATGGGCCGCTCGTCGCGCATCGTCTACAAGCCGCTCGGGGTCGTCGGCATCATCTCGCCCTGGAATTTTCCCTGGGCGACTCCGCTCGACGAGGTGGTGATGGCGCTGATGGCGGGCAACGCTGTCATCGTCAAACCAAGCGAGCTGACGCCGCTCACCGGGCTCAAAATCGCGGACATCTTCCGGCGCGCGGGACTCAGTGAAGGGCTGCTCCAGGTCGTCACGGGCGACGGCCGCACGGGCTCCGCTCTGGTCAATGCAGGCTGCGACAAGATCATGTTCACGGGGAGCGTGGCCACGGGCAAGCTGGTCGCCGAGAGCGCCGCGAAGACGCTCACGCCCGTCGTCCTGGAACTCGGCGGCAAAGACCCCATGATCGTGCTGGAGGACGCGGACGTGGAGACGGCCGCGAGCGCCGCAGTCTGGGGAGCGTTTTGCAACGCCGGGCAGGCTTGCGCCTCTGTCGAGCGCTGCTATGTGCAGGAAAGCATCGCGCCAAGATTTATCGAAAGCGTGGTCGAGAAGACGCGCGCGCTCAGGCAGGCGATTGGCACAGAAGAGGGGACGGACATCGGGGCGATGTCGAGCGAGAGACAGTTAGGAATTGTCGAAGAGCACGTGACGGATGCCTTGAAGCAGGGCGCGCAGGTCCTGACCGGGGGCAGGCGCGTTGAGCAACTCGCGGGCTCGTTCTACGAGCCGACAATCCTCACGGGCGTTGACCACACGATGACCATCATGCGCGAAGAGACGTTCGGGCCGGTGCTGCCCGTGATGACTTTCGGGACGGAGGAGGAGGCCGTCCGCCTGGCCAACGACAGCCACTTCGGGCTGACGGCGAGCGTGTGGACCGCGAACGCGCGGCGCGGGCGGCGAATTGCCGAGCGTCTGGAGGCTGGCACAGTGATGGTCAACGAAGTGCTCTACACGCACGGCATCGCGCAGACCCCCTGGGGCGGGATGAAGCAGAGCGGGCTCGGCCGGACGCACGGGCGACTGGGCTTGCTGGAGCTGGTCGTGCCGCAGCACGTTCACGTCAACCGCATAGGACGCTTGCGCGACTTCTGGTGGTTCAACTATACGCCGCACGCCGGGCGTCTCTTCCGCGGCTTCGCCAAGAGGTTTGCGACGGGGAACCCCGTGCAGACCTCGCTCTTGCTGCCGCAGATGGTTCGCCGCCTTTTCGAGCGCAAACGTTAGAGAAATTTGAGCAGGAAGAAAACTTGTAGGAGGGGAGAGCCGGTATGTTAAGAAGTCTTCTTAGGACATTGGCCGCGATCATCGTATTCGGGAGCGCCCTCTTCTTAGCCGCTTCTTATGCCGCCGCGCAAGGTCGCATCCGCCCGCCAGACAGCATCACCTGCGACCACAATCATCTCACCTCGTTTACGGGGAGGATTCTCTCCTACCAGCGCAGGCCGGGGCGCGTCTCCCTGAGGATGCGGACCGACGAGGCGACGACCGAAAACTTCGTGCTGCGGTTTGGCCGACGAGAGGACGCGGCGCGTTGGTTTCTGCTAAAAGGCGAGAGTTTTAAGCCGGGCGACTGGAATTTGATTGAGCGCGGGCGCTATCGTCTTCGACCGCGCATGCGCGCAACCGTCTGGGTGTGCGACGACCGCTCGAATCCGATTATCGACTGGCGGCCGGGCGAAGAGCGCGGCCAGTCTGTTTATTAAAAGCTTCCAGAGACGAATCTTTAAAGAATGCTGATGAATATGCCCATGCGTCATCGTGTCCAGTGCTTGATTATTCTGGCCCTCGCGCTCGCGTCTCTTGCGGGCTGTAATTCTCAGCGCGGGCAAAGCTCACAGGCGGACAGGCGCGCGGAGGAGGCCAGGGAGTCGATAGCCGCGGAGGCGACGCCGAGCGAAGACGGCGTGCGGCGCATCACGATTAAGGAAGCACGTGCCGCCCTGGAGAAGAATGAGGCCGTCATGGTGGACGTGCGCGGCAGCGTTGAGTATAAGCTAGGGCACATCAAGGGCGCTCTCTCCGTGCCCCTGGGGTTAATCGTTCAGCAGTCGAACGAGCTGCCACGGGACAAACTGATCATCACCTACTGCGCTTGAACGCACGAGCAACTGAGCGCCCGTGCGGTGCAGGAGATGAAAAAAATCGGAATCGAGAACGCGGCGGCGCTCAGTGGCGGCTGGGACGCCTGGGCGGCCGAGGGACTCCCGACGGAAACCTCAGAATAAAGCTTAGTAAATAGTAAATGGTCAATGGTAAATGGAAGCGTGCTCCCATTCACCATTGACCATTTACTATTTACCGATCTGCCTTCTCTTACAATCCGCGATACTGCAAGGTGATGGAGTCGGCGCGGGAAGCCTGTCCCGCCGTGAACTCGAACATGCAGGAATCGTAGGTGTAGTCCATGAAGTTATGAATCGGATCCAGGCCGGGGTAACGCTTGCCCGTGCAGGTGTCGCGCCCGGTGGGGCAGCCAGCGGCCGAAGAACGTTCGGCGGGAGTGTCGCTGACGAGGTCGCCCTGCGAGGTACACCCACCCTGGAACGTGTGATAAAGGCCGACCCAGTGTCCGACTTCATGCGTCGCCGTGTCGCCCTGGTTAAAGTTGGTGGTCGAGCCGCCCGGCAAGCTCGAATAGAGGCAGACCACGCCGTCCATAGTCGGCGCACTGGCGTAGTCCCAGGGGAAGGTCGCCCAGCCGAGGAGCCCACCGCCCATGCCGTTCGTGTAGAGGTTCAGGTCAGCCGCGCCGCCCTTGTGCAGCGCCGTCTTCATCTGCTGCTCGCAGGTGCCGCCCGTGCAGGTGAACCAGGTGTTGTTGGCCGTGCGGTCGGTGCTCACCAGTGTGAACCTGTAGAGGGTGTTGGTCCCGCCGGTCGCCCCGCTGTAAGCCTGATTCAGGACGGTAATCTGATTGGCGATTGCCGTGTCGGAAACGTTTCCGCCTCCGGAAGTATTCGTGATGACGTGGAAGTAAACGTTGACGTTGACCGTGCCGGTTCTTTCAGCGATGCCGCCTTCAGCCTGGCGGTTAGCTTTGAAGCGGGCGTTGGCTTCGTCAATTAACCGAGCCGTCTCGTCGTCCGGGTGTTTGGTCCCGCACTTGAGGAACGAGGCGTTGCCGTTGGCGCTCTCAAATGCCTGATCCGATTGCGCCGAAGTGGTCCGGGTGAAGTTGCCGACGATGAGGGCGAGGGCGAGCACACCGACAGCTAGGAAGGTTACAAACTTACGATACATTCTATATCCTCCGGGTAGGTGAGACCCTTATGTGCTTAAGGGTGGCCGTTAATGATTAGTGAGGGCGACGAGTGCTCTCACGTATAACACGCACCAATCTGGATGATGCCGGAAACGATATAAATAAAAATGCGCTCTTGTTTGTGAAGACGTTTGCGAATGTGGACGGTGGGGGGGTCGTCAACATCTGCAACTTGAGGCAGCGACATCCTAAACCCTCGCCCCTCTCAAAGTCAATCCGGCAGCGTCCTGGGTAGTGGTTCAGTTCGATGGAGATTCAAACAGGGATGGACAGGATAGACAGGATAAAAATACAATTAGTTCTTATTGCTTTATCCTGACAATCTCTGTCCATCCCTGTTAATTATTCCTCTAATTGAACCACTACCGCGTACTGAGGGAGCGCACGGCGAAACAGAGATATTCGCTCGACTCGCGCCCCATGCCTCCTAAGGCAACGCGGCTGCGGTCTAAGGGAGGCACTTGTTGTTGGCGCTTCCGCAGCGCCCCGAACAGCACTGTTCAGGTTGCGCCTGGGTACATGGACCCTGGTTCTCGACGCACGCACAGATGCCGTTGACGCAGAGACTTGTACAGCACCGGGCGTTGGTCGTGCACGGGGCCCCGAGGGCTCCGCAGGTGGCCGCCTGCGCCGCCGTCGGCGCAACAATCGCGGTGATGAGAGGAACCAGCAACCCGGTCGCGATGCCCAGCCTGCGGGCCAGCTCGCGCCTCGTCATCTGCTCCATGACGAGTGGCGGCTCCACTGATTCTTCGAGCAGCCGGTGGCGGCCGAGCCTTCTTAGCGCGAACAAGATCAGACTCTCATCAACGGGTTGGCCGAGCTCGCCCTCAATCATTCGCGCCGCCTCTTCGATTGTCCGCTTCCCGTCGCAGGCCCGCCAGATGAGCGCGGCCGTCCGGTTCAGACAGAAGGCGCGGTGGCGTTCCAGATCATAAACGAGCGTCTCGCCGGGCAGGTCTTGAATCACTAGCTGCTCTTTGCGAGCGCTCGGCAGACGCCTCTCGACTCTTCTATTCATTCACTAATTCTCTACGATCCGGGCGAATTGATAATGCGCTTCGGCCTGCCTTCAGGTCCGGCCGGTGAGTTCGGGCAAACTTCACTGCTAATTTACCTCGCGGCGAAACTTCTTGAACGCCTGCTCGATGTCCGACGACTCGATGCTCACCCAGGTGTTCGTCTGGACGGAATGCTCCGTGCGAGTTTCCATCATCTCGATAGTCCCGTGGCCGCTCGTGTAGTAGCCGTCGTAGTAGTAACCGGCCCTGTCCGCCTTCGCGTCGTTGAGGATGATGCCGTAGATGTTTGCCCCGAGGTCCGTGAGCCGTTGCTTGACGCGGCCCACCATCTTGCGTGAGCTCTTGCTCTCGCGGACAACGATGAGCACGCCGTCCACGAGCGTCGAGAGGACGGCCGCATCCGTGAAGGAGACGGCGGGCGGCGAGTCCACGATGATGTGGTCGAAGCGCCGACTCATGGTCTCCAGCAATTTGCACATCTCGTCCGAGCCGAGCAGCTCGGCAGGATTGGACGGCACCTGACCCGCGGTCATGATGGTCAGGTTCGGCAGTTTGCTGTAAGGGCGCAGGGCGGATTCCACGTCCGCCTTCCCCGCCAGGCAGTCCGTCAAACCCGGCGACTTCGTGAGGCCGAAATGCGCCTGCGCGCGCGGCCTTCTCAGGTCGCAGTCGATGAGCAGCACCTTCTTGCCGGTCAGGGCGAAGATGGTGGCGGCGTTCACGGCCGTCGTCGTCTTGCCTTCGAGCGGCATGCCGGAAGTCACCAGGATGCTCTTCGGCGCGCTGATGTTTGATGATTTCAGGAGCGCCGTGCGCAGATGC
>DATEMM010000236.1:0-4251 GCA_035275605.1 Pyrinomonadaceae bacterium | reverse complement strand
TCCGTACTGCATCTTTCGCAGATTGTCATAACTATCATTCCCCTCGGGCGCGCTGCGCTTAAAGTGGGAGAGCGCGCCGCTTCTTCCCCGCGCCGGATTACCGGCCGCACTCGCGCGGGAAACAGGGCGTTATTGTAGCGCGAAACATAGACCCGCGCCAATTACCTTTCGCGGCGGGTAGTGGTTAAATTAGAGGAATAATTAACAGGGATGGACAGAGATTGTCAGGATAAAGACAAGGCAGGTTAATTAGCTCTTATTTCTTTTATCCTGACAATCTCTGTCCATCCGTGTTTGAATCTCCCTCTAATTTAACCACTACCTCGCCGCGAGTAGTGTTCTGATTAGAAACCAGAAATCTTTAACAGTCACCCGACAAAGCCCCAACGGGGCGTCATATGAAAGCCTGGGGCATCGCCCCAGGTTACGGTCATTATCATTATCCTTAGCCCTGAAAGGGCGCAATAAATATTTTGCCCTTTCAGGGCTAATACCGATGGGCGGCATGTGACCAGGGGCGCTCCCCCAGGCTCTCTTATTATCGCCCCTTCGGTGCTCTCGGAGATTTCCCTGGGATTATCTTATTTATATGAGAACACGACCCGCTTTATAGGCTTGCTGCCTTCCGTCTCTCATCGCGTATAATGAAACCGTACTTACAGTTTGGACGTAACAGACTCCCTGACGTAAGACTTGCGCGAATCGCTCTAGCGTCGAACTGATATAAACCTTGTAACATGACCCGACCCTTAGTTATCTGCTCCCTTTCGAGTTTAAGGAACAAAACTGATGGCTCTGAGCCGTAAAAGAAAGATCATCATCGCCGTCTCGGCCGCCGCGCTTGTCGGCATCATCATCGTCGTCAGCATCCTGGCCGGGGGCAAGGACGAGCAGGAGGTGACGACTGTCACCGTCAAGCTGCGCCCCGAACTGCGCTCGACCGTGACGGCCTCCGGCGAAGTGCGCCCCATCCAGTTCATCAACCTGACGAGCGAGGTTGCGGGCCGCATAGAGGAGATTTACGTCAAGGAAGGCCAGCTCGTCTCCAAGGGGCAGCAGCTCGTCCGCCTCGACCCGACGCAGTTGCAGTCGAACGAGGCGGCGCAGGCCGCAGCCCTCCAGGCCGCGCTTTCCGACACGCAGAACGCGCGCACGCAGGTCATAGCCGCGCAGAACGGTGTGGCGACCGCTCAGCAATCCCTGACGGTGGCAGAAGCCAGCCTCGCGCAGGCGCGACAGCAAGTGGTCACGGCGCAGACCACCGTTGACAGCGCGCAGGTCAATCTCAACACGGCGCAGCGCGAATTGAAGCGCACGACCGAGCTGGTCGAATCGAACGTCGCCTCGCGGGCCGAGTACGACGCCGCGCGCGACCGCTTCGAGCAGGCGCGCGTGGCGCTTCGCACGGCGCAGGCCAACCTGGATGCGCAGAAGATCGCGGTCGAGGAGGCCAAGGCGCGCGTCAACCAGCAGCGCATCGCCGTCCGCAACGCGCAGACTAACGTCGTCGCCGCCCAGCAGAGCGTCAGGTCGAGCGAGGCGCGCGCTACGCAGCAGCAGGCCATCCTGCGCGGGCAGGGCAGCCAGCTCTCCAAGACCATGCAGCTCGCGCCCATCACGGGCGTCGTCGCAGACATCCCCTCGAAGGTCGGCCAGTTCGCCATCGCACAGCTCTCGTCCACGCCGCTGATGACCATCGCCGACATGTCCACCGTCAACGTCGAGGTCAAAGTTGATGAGACTGAGATCGCGGACGTAGAAGTGGGCCAGCCCGCGAAGGTCAAAGTCGATGCCTTTCAGGACCGTGAGATTGAAGGCGTCGTGACGCAGAAGACCCCGCTCGCGGTCGGCAAGTCTTCGACGCAGGGCGGGCTCCAGAACACCATCAACGTTCAGGAGGCGAAAGAATTCCGCGTCGTCGTGCAACTGAACATCTCCGACGAGATACGCAACGGCCTCAAACCCGGCATGAGCGCCACGGCCGTCATCACCACCAAGGTCGTCGGTCCCAACGTCGTCGCCGTCCCGCTCCAGGCCATCGTCGAGAAACCCGCTCAACCAGCGCCGAGTCCCGCCGTCGCGGGCAGCGTCCCCTCCCCGGCAGACAAGCCAAAGGACGTTAAAGGCGTCTACGTCCTACAGGGCAACAAGGCGAAGTTCGTCCCCGTCGAGACGGGCATTACGGGAGAGTCGGACATACAAATCCTGAGCGGCGTGCAGGAGAACATGGAAGTCATTACGGGGCCGAGCCGCGTGCTCAAAGCATTGAAGGATAACGAGACTGTTAAGCGCCAGACGCGCAAAGCGGGCGAGCTTGCCTCAGCCGCCGGGGAGAAGTAGAGATGTCTGATACCTCCCTTGCGGCCCCCTCGACGGGTACGAGCGCGCTTGAGCCGGCAGAGCTTCTGGCGCGCGATGCCGTGCCAGCCTCGCTCATCTCCATGCGCGACATCTGGAAGACCTACCAGATGGGCTCCGAAGAGGTGCACGCCCTGCACGGCGTCTCCTTCGACGTGCAGAAGGGCGAGTACCTGGCCATCATCGGCCCTTCGGGTTCAGGCAAGTCCACGCTGATGAACTTAATCGGGTGCCTGGACACGCCGACCAGAGGCGAATACTGGATTAACGGCAAGAACGTCTCCGAGATGGACGACGACGAGCTGGCCCGCATACGCAACAAGGAGGTCGGATTTGTTTTCCAGACCTTCAACCTGCTGGCGCGCGCCACGTCGCTCCACAACGTCGAGCTGCCATTGATATACGCCGGGATGAGCTCGGCCGAGCGGCACGAGAAGGCCAAGCAGTCGCTCGCCTCTGTTGACCTAGCGGACCGCATGATGCACAGGCCGAACGAACTCTCCGGCGGGCAGCGCCAGCGCGTGGCCATCGCCCGCGCACTCGTCAACCATCCCTCGATCCTGCTGGCGGACGAGCCGACGGGCGCGCTCGACACGCACACCTCCTACGAGATTATGAACCTCTTCGAGAAGCTTCACGCAGAGGGCAACACCATCATCGTCGTCACGCACGAGCCGGACATAGCCGCGCGCGCCCACCGCGTCATCTCTATCCGCGACGGAATGATCGAAAAGGACGACCGCTTGAAATAGGGCCACGAGCGTACCCGCTTAAGCCATGAAAGAACGCGCAGAGGTTGAGCCGCTGGATGGAGGCGAAAGAGAGTCGCCCCGCATGAGGGCGCGCCACCGCATCGCAGCTTCGGCCCTCTGGGAATCCTTCCGCGTCGCCTTCTCCAGCCTTCGCGCCAACAAGCTGCGCGCCGGGCTCACCCTCATCGGCATCATCGTCGGCGTCTCGGCCGTCATCGCCGTCGTCACCATCATCAAGGGTCTGGATCAGACGGTGGCCTCGACCTTCTCCTCGCAGGGCTCGACCGTCTTCACAGTTTCCAAGCGACCGCAGATCATCACCTCGCGCGAGGACTTTCTCAGGTTCAACAAGCGCAAGGACGTGACGCACGACGATGCGGACGCCATCGCGCGGCTGTGTACTTCTTGCTGGCGGACAGGACTCTCGGCCAACGTCCCGCGCGAGACGGTCAAGCACGCCGACCAGCGCTCGGACGAGGTGACGATTCGCGGCATCACGCTCTCGATGTTCGACATTGACGCCGTCAACCTGGACGCCGGTCGCTTCTGGTCCGAGAGCGAGCAGGCCGCCGGGCGCGAAGCCTGCGTGGTCGGCGCGGACATCATGGAAAACCTCTTCGGCGGCGCGCCGCCCGAATCGGCGGTCGGCCAGGACGTGCGCGTCGCGGGCCGCATCTTTCAAATCGTGGGCGTTGCCGAAAAGAAAGGGAAAATCTTCGGCTTCTCGCGCGACAGCCTGATCTACATTCCCTACACGGCGTACCAGAGGATTTATGGCGCGCGCAATTCCCTGGTCGTTTTTATCCAGGCAGCCTCAGCGGAGCAACTGCCTGCGGTGCAGGATCAGGTGCGCGCCATCATGCGCAACCGGCGCGGGCGCGCCTACGTGGATGAGGACGACGGGTTCGCGCTGGAGACGCAGGACGTCTTCCTGGACCTTTACGGCAAGGCGACCTCCAACATCTACGTCGTGACGATCGGCGTGGCCGCCATCTCGCTGGTCGTCGGCGGCATCGTCGTCATGAACATCATGCTGGTCTCCGTGACGGAGCGGACTAAAGAGATTGGGATTCGCAAGGCTGTGGGCGCGCGGCAAGCAGATATTCTCAGGCAGTTTTTGATTGAGGCCGTCACGGTCACG
>DATEMM010000235.1:0-2162 GCA_035275605.1 Pyrinomonadaceae bacterium | reverse complement strand
GGCGTTCACGCCGGACCCTTTCACTCCCTTAACGCCGAATCCTTCTTTCTGAACACGGCCGGTCTCAAGATAGTCGAGCCCTCGACCGCCTACGATGCGAAGGGCTTAATCAAGGCCGCGATACGCGACCCGGACCCTGTGATCTACTTTGAGCACAAGAAGCTCTACCGTCTGCCGCGCCTGCGCGAAGAGCTTCCAGAAGAGGACTACGTGGTCGAAATCGGCAAGGCGCGCACTCGGCGCGAGGGGCGCGACCTCTCCATCATCACTTTCGGCGCGCAGGTGCTGACGGCGCTCGACGCCGCGGAGGAGTTGGAGAAGGAAGGGCTGGACGTGGAGGTCATAGACCTCAGGACGCTCGCGCCGATGGACAAGCCAGCCATCCTGGCTTCCGTGAAAAAGACCAGCAAGGTGATGGTGCTGCACGAGGCGTCGCGCACGGGCGGCATCGGCGGCGAGATCGCCGCCACCATCAGTGAAGAGGCTTTCGAGTGGCTCGACGCGCCCATCGTGCGCGTCGCTTCCATTGACACGCCAGTTCCCTATTCGCCGCCGCTCGAAGAATACTACCTGCCGCAGGTCAAGGACGTCCTGGCTGCGGCGCGGAAACTGGCAGCATATTGAGGAGCAGTGGTCAGTGGCCGGTGGTCAGTGGCCAGTTAAAGACAAGCGGCGCGAGCCTTTCGCTTTTAACTGATCACCGGCCACTGACCACTGACCACTGCTAAAAGAGGAGTGTAGATTATGCCGAAGTACGTCATTGAGCGTGAGATTCCGGGGGCCGGGAATTTGTCCGAGCAGGAGTTGCAGTCCATCTCGCAGAAGTCCTGCGGGGTGCTGCAAAACATGGGGCCTCAGATTCAGTGGGTTCAGAGCTACGTCACAGGGGATAAGGTTTACTGCATCTACATCGCGCCAAACGCGGAGATGGTCAGAGAACATGCAGCGCAGGGCGGCTTTCCCGCCAACAGCGTTTCCGAAATCAAATCGGTGATTGACCCGACAACGGCGGAAGGATAGTTTTCAGTTTTGAGTTTTCAGTTTTCAGAAAAGACAACTTGCTTTTGCTGAGAACTGAAAACTCAAAACTGAAAACTGATTACGGAGTGACCATGAGCACAGAAGTTGTTATGCCGCAGATGGGCGAGTCCATTGCGGAAGGAACCATTACACGGTGGCTGAAGAAGGTGGGCGACCGCGTCGAGCGCGACGAGCCGCTGTTTGAAATCTCGACCGACAAGGTTGACGCGGAGATTCCGAGCCCGGCAGCCGGCGTCCTGACCGAGATTAAGTTCCAGGAGGGCGAAACGGTCGAGGTCAACAAAGTGGTCGCCGTCCTGGATGGCGGCGACGGCGCATCCTCTTCGAACGGAGGCGCAAGCGCCGCCGAAATCTCTGCGGCCCCGGCGTCGCAAGCCGCCACGCAGCCGGAGCCTCCGCCCGCCCCGCCCGTAGCAGCGCCGGCACAGCCAGAGCAGCCGCCGGCACAGGCCGCCGCCACGCAGCAACCAGCGGCGACGCCTCAAGCGCCTGCCGCAACGCCACCCGCGCCCGCCCCTTCAGCAACCGCCGAAGGAGGCCAAGCGGCTCAAGCCTCTTCGCAGCAGGCCCAGGCGGCCCCTGGCGACAACGGGCGCGAGCAGACCGTGGAGGAATTGCGCCGCACCAAGTCCAGCCCTCTCGTGCGCAACATAGCCCGCGAGCACGGCATAGACATCTCACGCCTCGAAGGCACGGGCATGAGCGGCCGCGTCACCAAGAACGACATCCTGAGCTTCATAGAGTCCGGGGCCGCCCTGACGCCGCAGCAAGCCATGCAGACGGGTGCCGCGCCCGCGACTCCTTCTGCTCCCGCGACGGGGCAGCAGCAGCCTTCTGCCCCGTCGCCGCTGCCCGCGATGGAAGACCGCGTCGAGCAGATGAGCAACATGCGCAAGAAGATTGCCGAGCACATGACGCTCTCGCGGCGCACCTCCGCCCACGTCACGACCGTTTACGAGATAGACATGACCAGGATCGCGCGCCTGCGCGACGAGCACAAGCGCTCTTTCCAGGAGCGCACCGGCACAAAGCTCACCTACATGCCTTTCATCTTCCAGGCCGTGACTTCTACGATTCGCAAGTTCCCGATCTTCAACGCGCAGGTCTCGGGCGACCAGATC
>DATEMM010000234.1:0-12015 GCA_035275605.1 Pyrinomonadaceae bacterium | reverse complement strand
TCTTCAAGGCTGAAACGGTTTCCCGTAAAGCTCCTGATACACCCAGCCCATGATGCGCAGCTCGGCCGTGCAAAGCGCCTCCAGCCAGCAGCACGTCAGATAGACCTTCCGCCCGGTCGCCGTCGGAATCTTCTCGGTCTCATCCACTATCGAAGCCGCTTCGACGTTGAGCTTGTAAGCCTCAGCCATCTCTTCGTTAGTTTTCGCCGCGTCGTCGAGCGCGTTGAGCAACTGGCTGATCCAGGCGTGCAGGTCACGCTCTCCCCTGTGTTCGCCAAGCGCCTGCATGATGCCTATGGCGAGACGGTCCTCGGCATGGTCGAAGTGGTAGATGCTCTCGTCTCTGCGCCGTGCCTCAGCTTGCTTCCAGTGGAAAAGCTCTTCAACCTTCGGGTGCCTGATGGTGGAGGCCCGCTGGTCGTAATCCAGAAACCACTGGATCACGTCGGCGAGTGATGCCGTATCGATTTCGCCGCGCCCGTCGCGCCAAAGGTGCGGAGGTGCGGGGGAGTTCGTCGCTGCATTCATTTCGGAGTCGGGCATCTTCTAAACCCGTCTGATGATTTTCGCACGCGCAAGGGCGGCGCGGACTTTCACCTCAACTTGAACGAGGCGCGGACCTCGCCGACGTGGTCGCCGCGCCGGTTCTCTATGCGGAAGCTCGCATAAGGGCGGACGGCTTCGAGCGCCTCGCCCTTCAAGACGCCGAGCTGCCGCAGGCTTTCGATGACGACTGTGGGCCGCGCGCGCCGGTCTTCGCCATCTTCAATCTTGAGCGCCACTCCTAAGCCGCGCGGCCACTCGGCGCAGGGCAGCACGCCCGCCGTGTAGACTCCTTCCGCGCCGACCTTGGAGACGACCCCGCCGCGCGCCGCGCGCATGATGACCGTATCGAGCCTTTCGGCGCGGCCGCCGATCATCTCCGGATACTCACTCATCGCGGCGACTATCCTGCGACAAGCACCGCGCGTCGCTTCGTCGAAATCTACTGGCACAGCAACCAAGCGCGCATACATCAGGGCCATCGCCCGCACAGACACACCGAAGGTGGGGACGCCGCAGCCGTCCACGCCGACCGCCAAATCTTCCAGCGGGACGCCGGAAAACTGCGCGATGCGATGCCCTATCTGGAGCTGCACGGGATTGTCCGGTTGGTCGTAAGTCTCTGTCGGCGCGCCTAGGTGGAGCGCAAGCGCGAGCATCCCTGTGTGCTTGCCCGAGCAGTTGTTGTGAAGGACCGTGGGCTGTTCCCCGCGCTCGCGCAGCTCGCGCGCGGCCTCCGCGCTATAGGGCTCATGCACGCCGCATTTGAGGGCGCTCGGGTCCATGCCGACCTTCTCTAACATGCGCGCGACCGTCTCCGTGTGAATCGCCTCCCCGTTGTGCGAGGCGCAACAGATGGCGACCTCTTTTTCCGTGAAGCCGAAGCGGTCGGCTGCGCCGGAGGCGACGAGCGGGATGGCCTGGTGCGGCTTGGAAGAAGAGCGCAGGTAGGTGACGGTTTGCGGCGCGCCGAGCTGGGCCATTATCTGGCCGTCTCCGTCCACGGCGACGATGTGCCCGCGGTGGCGCGATTCCGTGATGGAGCCGCGCCTGACCTCTACGAGCGGCTCGGCATAAGGGACATCTCTGTTTGTTCTGTCTTCACTCATCGGTCGAAGAATCATCTCTCTTCTGATGCGCACGGGGCGCGTGCTGCCTGTAGGCGCACAAAAGGCTTGCGCGAAAGAAAGCGACGAACCAGGGGCTCAGTCTTTAATCAAGGGGATTGCAATGTGCCGCACGCATCTTACAAAGGCAAAGAGTAAAAGTAAAAGAGGGTAAATAGTAAATGGTCAATGGTAAATAGGAGAGACTCTCCATTCACCATTGACCATTTACTATTTACCAGACCCTTTTTTTTATCTCTTCGCTTTTGCCTTCCTTCCGCCGTAGCTCAGGACTGTGAGCTTGACGTTGCGGCGGCCGAAGCGGCGTGCCTCATGTATGGTCGGGACCCAGACGTCAATCTTGTTTCCCTTGATGGCCGTGCCCGCGTCCGTGACGAGGTATTCACCGTCGTAGCCTGAGCCCATGCCTTCAAGTCGCACGCGCGTGCCGTAGGGCAGGATTCTGGGGTCGGCGGCGATGGTGCCGCGCCGAGTGCCTAGTCCGCTCGCGCCGCGACAGCACCAGCTGTAAGAGAACGCGACATAAGTCTGCGGTGCCGTGAGCGGTGCGGATTTAACTCCCGTCGTGTCCACCTTGACCGTGGTTGCGGCCGTCTCGTTGCTGTCTTTGACGGCGGTGCCAGGCGTATTGTTGACCGTCTCCGCGAGTTCGGTCGTTTCGGACTGAGCGCTTTGCGGCTCAGTTCCTTTTAGTTGAGTTGTCCCAGCGGGTTCTTTCTTTTGCTGCTGCTCTTGTTGTTGAGCAGGCCCTTGCGAGGGGTTTGTAAGTGCGGATAATGGACTTGCGTTAAAGATCAAAGAACTTGCGAAGAGCGCGGCCACAAGGCCGACGCCTCCGCGTACAAACAATTTCATCAGTCGGTTTCTCCTATGCCGAGGTGATTGTCAAACTTTCAGCGACGCGGCGCGCGAGTCCGTTCTTTCCTAAGACTCGACCTCCGGCTCTAGGAGTTTTGAGAAAACGTCAGCCGGAGTTGGGGGCTTGCATCCTTGATGCGGTGCGCTGAAAGAGCTCCACAAAATAAAAACAAGCGAACATAAAGTTTGTCCGCTTGCTGTTCATAACGTCGGAAAGGCTAACACACGACCCTTCATCTGTCCAGCGCGGAGAGTATGTGAGATGTAGCTTGATGAGCAGCTCTTGCAAGATTCATCATTACCATAATTGTGCCTGCTCTCAGGAGGTTCGGGAGAGCGAACGTCCCGCGCATCCTGTCCACAGGCTTCATCTCTGTTCTACTATAGTCTCCCTGGCGTTTCACTATAGGGAAGCCAAGAGAGAGCCGGTTCAATCCAAAGCAGCGTCCTGAAAGGTCGTGTCCAAAATTGAATTACATAACATGATCTGAGGAAAGCTGTCCGAAAGCCCCGAAGGGGCGCAATACAATAGCCTGGGGCATCGCCCCTGGTCACACGTCGCCATTGATGATAAGCCCTGAAAGGGCGCAATACATATTCCGCCCTTTCAGGGCTTGCGCTGATAATGATGACCCTAACCTGGGGCGATGCCCCAGGCTTTCATATCTCGCCCCTTCGGGGCTTCCGGACGGATTAGATGGGCTTCTGATTTTAGATTAGGAGACTACTCCCTGAAAGAATGAGGAAATAAAACCAATGAAAGTAAAATCATCGTGCTGCCTTTTACTTCTCCTGCTGGCATCTTTGCCATCCGCCGCCCGGTCTGCCCCCGAGGCTTTATTCAATCCGCCGGGCTGGATCATGGGCGAGTGGGTTACTCTAAGTGAATCCAACCTCAACCGCCTTCAGACACTGGTCTTCGCCTCGCACGAAATCAAACTCACCAGGGGCTTCGGAAGAGGCAGCAAGCTCATGGAGTTCAGCCGTGAGTTCAAGGGTAGTGTGGTGAAAGAGACTTTTGAGCCCGGCCTCTATCGGGTTGAGATAAGTAGAGACAAAAACGTCTACGTTTACGAGTTCAAGCTTTGCCCCAAGGAAGTTTGCCATTCAACCTCAAAAGAAGCGCTGACTTATTCAGTCATCAAGAACAAGGAACTCATACGCGGGCACTGGACCTCCATCAATCTGGTTTTGTTCAGGCCGATTGGAGTGGAATAGAAGCCCGCATCCGACGATCCGTTTGAAGCTGCCACAGATTTCTAACACCGCCGATTACCAACGCCATTTCAACGACGACATCTGGCGAAGCGTCGCCGCGTCCATCTGCGCCCGGCATAACCTTCCTCATTCTGCTTTACGACGCGCGCCGCAGGGCGAGAACATTATCTTCCTGGTTGACTCGGCCCTGGTCATCAAAATCTACACGCCGCTGCGCCGCGGCTACGCGCGCGAGAAGTCGGCCCTGGAGTTTGCCGAGGGAAAACTCGGCATCAACACGCCGGCCCTTTTGCACACGGGCGAAATCGAAGGCTGGTCCTACCTGGTCATGACGCAGCTTGCTGGTCTCCCGATGCGGGAAGTGTGGCCCGGCGTCGAAGCGCGCGAGCGAATCGAAATCGTCTCGCGACTCGGCCGCGCGCTGAAAAACCTGCACAGCCACGCCGCCCCGCTCGCTGACCCGGCCCTCAATCCAGGCTGGCACAAATTCATAGAGCGGCAGGCCGAGACCTCTCTTGAGCGGCAGCGGGCCGCAGGTGCGAATTCGCAGTGGCTGGAGAGTCTGCCCGCATACATTGAGGCTCGCCTTGGATTGCTGCCTGAGACATCGGAGCCCGTCTTGCTGCACGGCGATGTTCACCCGATCAACGTCCTGCTGGCCCAGGAAGGCGGGCGCTGGCAGATCAGCGGTCTCTTCGATTTCGCAGACTCTTTGTGCGGCTTTCACGAATACGAGTTCGTCGCGCCCGGCGTCCTGATGGTGCAGGGGAATCGCGACCTGCAACGCGCGCTTCTGCTGGCTTACGGCTACGAAGAATCAGAGCTGAACCTGAACCTGCGCGCACGTTTAATGCTCCTGACCGTTCTGTACGAGTGCAGCGACCTGCGTAAATACGCTTTACGTCTCAGGCCCGAAGCGGTTAATTTCACGCTCGACGAGCTGGAGGCGGCTATCTGGACGTTTGCGGCGTGATGAAAGCGCCGACGGCTTCCGTCCCGTTCGAGCGCCGCAATTTAATGTGAAGGGGGCTTAGGGTTTGACATGAAAGAATCGCCTGCGCTCGTCGTCAGTTTGGAAGCCGTCAAGCGGGACGCGGCTCTGCGCGCGGGCGGGCGCGGGGCCAGGAAGATTCTCGTGATGGAACTTTACCCGGCGACGGAGCGCGAGGCTACTGATATTGTTTGGACCCCGCCGGAAGATGCAGGGAGCCTTTGTCCCGTCCAGGTCACGACCAATGCGGAGGTCGCCGTCTTCACACAGGGGGCCGCGCAGGACCGCCACTATCACCAGACGGGGACGGAAATCTACATGGTGCTGGAGGGCACGATGCTGATTGAAGTCGAGGGAGAGGACTACACTCTTTCGGCAGGGGACATGATCGTCGTCAACCCTGGCGCGACTCACGAAGTGAAACCGGAAGGCACGGAGTTCCTCTGCCGCGTCGTCACGATAAACTGCGGCGGGGCTTCGGATAAGTACAAAATCCTCTAGCCGGAAATCCGTTGCTCGTTGGGTAGGTGCTCGGTTTGAAGCTGGAAAAATTAACAGGGATAGACAGGATAGACAGGATAAGCATTAAGAATTTCAGATTTGAAATCTAAGATTTGAAATCTCAAATCTGGAATCTCAAATATTTCTTCATCCTAATCTATCCTGTCTATCCCTGTTAATTTTTCCTCGAATTGAACCAAACCCACCCGCCGTTCATTCTACTTGACACCTTCTGGTTGAGTATTTATCTTTTCCGCAGGCGAATTGCGTCAGTCCAGACCCTCCCGACGCCAGTTCCCTCCCGCAAAGGAGTTGGCACAAATGTCTCAAAATCACGCTTCACGTTGGCTCTTACTCTTGCTGAGCCTTGCGTTTCTTTCTCTATCCGCCCCTCGCGCTCTGGCACAGACGGAGAAGTGGGAGCCCGCGACCACGGGCTTTGCGACGGAGATAAAGGTCTGGACGTCAGGCGGCAACACTTTCGCCAAAGTGCGCCTGACGTTTCCCAGCGGAGGGTGGCGCGTTGACTGGGGGCAGTTGACCAGAACGGGCAACAACTTCGTGGCGGACGCCAGGGTCGAACGCTGGACGGGCGTCAGCACGCAGGCGATTGTCATCAAGGAAAATGATTACAACCTGGGTGCTCTCGCTCCAGGAACCTACACCTTCACCTTCAACTCCTACGGCGTGGCTGTCAAGAGTCTACAGTTCGATCCGAGCCAGGTGAGCGAACGCTGGGAGCCGGTCGTCCTGACCAGGGAGGTCAACGTCCGAAAGTGGACGACAGGGGGCATCACCTACGTCAAGGTCGAATTCTATTTCCCGGACACCGGCTACCGCGTAGTCGATTGGGGAGAGGTCTCGCGCAACGGCTTCGACTTCTCGATCGAGATTAAGGCGGAGCGCTGGACGGGCAGTTCGGAGGCGCGCACGACTATCGTAGACCACGACTACCAGCTCGGCGCGCTCACGGCTGGCTCCTACGGGCTGGCCATTAAAATGTACGGGACGATTGTTTGGTCACATCCTTTTACGGTCAGCGAGGCGGAAGCGCCCGCCGCGCCGAGGCTAATCACCGAAGAGGGCTCGGAGCGTGCCGTCGCGCTGGATTCCGTGACGTGGCTGCGCCTTTTCCCGCTTGAGACGATTCATAATTTCAGCCAGGACAACAGGGCGCGCATCGTGCTCTTTCTCTCCAGCGTGCAGCTTTCACAGGGCGAGACTTCGTCGATAGTGACGGCCCAGGCTGAGGACGGAAGACAGGTGATTTACCCGCTGGCGGTCGAGTATGTGGGGAAGGTTCCGAACTTCGACTGGCTGACGCAGGTCATCGTCAGGCCGCCCGAAGAGTTGAAAGACGGGGAAGAGTTGACGGTCTCAGTCAGCGTGCGCGGGGTCTCAAGCAACAAGGCGCTGCTGAATATCAAACCGCCCGCGACCAATCCACAGTAAGGTCACAGCTCCAGGAAGTTTTCCAGAATGCGACGGCCCTGCGGGTGCTCCTGGTCGAAGAGTTCCGGGTGGAATTGTACGCCGAAGACCGGGCGCGAGGTGTGCTGCATCGCCTGAATCCGGCAAGTCTCGTTCGAGGCCGTGAGCTTGAAATCTTCCGGCACCTCTTTGACTTCGTCGCAGTGCGAGTGCCAGACCGTCACGCGTCGCGGCAAGCCCTCAAAAACCCCATCACCTTCCGCTTCGACCTCGAAGAAACCGCGCTCACGCAGCGCGCCCTGGTAGCCTTCGCCCGGCTCCAGTCGCTTCATCAGGCCGACGGGCGCACCGTAAGCCAGGGCTATCTGCTGGTGGCCGCCGCAGACGCCAAGCACTGGCTGCTCTGCCTCGCGTATGACTTCAAAAACACCGAAGAGAGAATCCTCCGTGTAATCCGTCCACGGGTGGCTCTGCCCGCTCAGGATGATGTGCGAGGGCTTGAGGTTCTGGACGCGGCCGAGCGAAACGTCCTTGAACGGCTCGACCGTGACGGGCGTACCCGGCCGCAAAACTTCGAGCGCCGCCAGAATCTCCCGCGGGCTCACGCCCTGCCCATCAATGGTGTTGTCAACCAGGTAAATCATAAGAGCAGTGGTCAGTGGTCAGTGGTCGGTGGTCAGTTAAAAGAAAAACCTTTTCAGCGTTTGGTTAGTATTTTGCTAGTGGCCAGCGACAACTATGCTTTCGTCAACTGTTTTTAACTGACCACTGACCACTGACCGCTGCTCACTGCTTACTATTCCCCAGGCTGTGCAGGTCGCCGTTGAAGGCGCCGATGTAGATGCGCCCTTCGAGGATGGCAGGCGTCGAGTTGATGTTCTCGCCGATTCTGATGTCCGAGATCAGCTTTCCGTCCTCGGCGCTCAGCATGTAGACCCAGCCGGCCTTGTCGCCGAAGACGACGCGCCCGTCAACCACTGGCGAGGTGCCCCAGATGGGGCCGCGCGTTTGATAGCGCCAGACGACCTGGCCTTTGTCCGCCGTCAGGCAGTAGAGGTTCCTGTCGCTCGAACCGATGTAAATTTTCCCGTCCAACAGGATGGGGCTGGCCCAGACGCCGCCGCCCGTCTTGAACGCCCAGACGCGCTCGCCCGTCGTCTGCCTGTAGGCGCTGACCACGCCGTCTTCCGCGGCCGTGTAGACCATCCCGCCGGCCACCGCCGGAGTCGAATCAGAATCAGCGCCGATGCGCGCCTTCCAGATAATTTTGCCGTCCTGCTGATTCAGACAGAAGAGGTCGCCCTGCTCCGTCCCCACGTAGATGCGCCCGTCGTGTATGGAGCAACTGCCTTCCATCGAGCCGAGACGCTCCGTCTTATAAACCAGCGAGCCGTCTTCCAGGCTGAGGCAGTAGAAGAAACCGTCCTCGCACCCGAAGTAGAGCCGCCCGTCAACCGCCGCCACCGAGCCGTCAATCTCGAACCCGGCTTTGTACTTCCAGATGAGCGACCCGTCCTCAGCGTCCAGGCAGTAGAGGTAATGGTCCAGGCCGCTCGCCAGAATGCGGTTGCCGACAATCGTGGGCGTCGCCTTCATGCTGTCCAGGCCCTGGAACTTCCAGATGAGCGAGCCGTCTTTCGTGCTCAGGCAGTAGACGTTGCCGTCAGCCGAGCCGAAATAGACGCGGTCCGCATTGACAGAGGGCTGACCGGGCCAGCTCGTCCCGCCCCAGGGGTCTTTGTGCAGCCGCCCGCTGATGGATTTGGTCTTGAACTTCCAGACGACATCGAGCGGGGCATCCGTCCAGGGGCCTGAGCCGTAGTACGTGCGCGACGGATTGCCAAGCCACGTCGAGACCATCGGGCGCACGCGAACCGTCTCAGCCGGGCGCACGTCGCTCTCCGCGATTCCGGGTGCGGCCTTCCCGCCGCAACCGTTCAGCAAAAGGAGCGTAGCCAGCAGGCACGCCAACACCGCGCCGACCCTGTGAGAAGCAGGTGCGCTTAATCTATCTTTAATTTCTGAATTATTCATGGGGCAAACTCTGGGAATTTTTGATTTTAGATTTGCGATTGGATAAGGATAAGAACTTTATTTAAATAATTCTTTAGTCCGCTTCCAATCAAAAATCAAAAATCTAAAATCGCAAATCAAAAATTCCCTCCAATCCATTCTCCACTGTAAACCACGTCGGCGCGTCCCGTCATCAAGACCTCGCCGTCTTCGCGCCACCAGACTTCTATCAGGCCGCCCTCCGTGTGGACGTTGACGTGGCGGCCGGTCAGGTTATTTATAGAGCTGGCGACCGCCGCGGCGCAGGAGCAGGTGCCGGAGGATTTGGTTTCGCCGACGCCTCGCTCCCAGAGGCGCACCTCTATGTTGGCCCGGTCAATCACGCGCACGAAGACGACGTTGGTTCTCTCCGGGAATTGCTCATGATTCTCCAGGGCACGCCCTAACGTGCGCCAGTCCAACGCGTCGAAATCCTCAACGAAGATGCAGCAGTTCGGGTTGCCCATCGAGAGCGCCGTCACGTACAGGTTGTGACCTTCGACCGTGAGCGGGTAATCCATCACGCGCTCGCGCGGCTCGTCCGTCAGGACGGGAACGGAAGCGCTGTCTAGCCCAGGGCGGCCAAGCTCGGATTCAAACCAGTAGTGCCCGTCAGAGATGCGCTCGCGCAGCCTATAAAGCTTCACGCCCGAGCGTGTCTTCAATCGCAGCTCCTCGCGCGACCAGAGCCCTCTGTAGTAAAGGTAGGCCACGGTGCAGCGCGTGCCGTTGCCGGAAAGCCCCGCCTCGCTCCCGTCCACGTTAAAGATGCGGACACGGAAGTCCGCGTCCTCTTCTTCCGAGCGGCTCACGACCGTGATGCCGTCCGCGCCCGCGCCGTAGTGCCGGTCGCAGACGGCGCGCGCGAACTCGTTGAGTGATTCGACGCCGCTGAGATTGCTCGCCTCAAAGACCAGGTAATCGTTGCCGAAGCCGTGAAATTTGATGAACTGCATCGGGAGTCTTAAAAATAGTTCGCGGGGCTTATTTCCTGCCGGGTGGTCTTTTCCGTCGCGGGTCTGAAGTTCCTCGCGGGCGACACCGATTGTGCCACATCATTCGTGGGATGACAAAGCCAGGCCGACCGGCCCAGCCGTGACCGGGACGCTCTCCATTAGACGCGAAGCCCCGCGCTTTTTACGACCTCCCCAGGAAGGAGGCGAGCAGGACGGCGATCGCGTCTATGTGGCTGCGGCGCGAGCTGGATTCTTCCGGATAATTATTGAGGATGATGGAGAAGACCAGGCGCTCGCCCGCGGCGGACGTGACGTAGCCGGAGAGCGAGGCCACGCCGCTGATCGTCCCCGTCTTGGCGCGCAGATTCCCGGCGGCGGGCGTCCCGCGCAAACGAGTCCTCAAGGTGCCGTCCACGCCGCCAATCGGCAAAGCGTCGCGAAAGACGCTCGCGTAGCGGTGCGTGCTCATGTGGATGAGCAGTTGGGTTGTGCCAGCGGCTGTGATGTAGTTGTGGCGCGAGAGCCCAGAGCCGTCGGCCTGGACTACCTGCCCGCGCGGCTCGATTCCGGCGCTGCGCAGGAAGGTCTTGACGACATCTATGCCGTCGTCCGTCGTAGTGCGCTCGGGGCTCGAAGGCATGCCCGTCGGCGTCGCCGTCTTGCCGAGCGTCCGCAGGATAAGCTCCGTGTAGAGATTCTGGCTCGGCTTCAAGGTCTGCGCCGCGATGACGCTCAAAGGTGGCGACTGCACGCTGGCGAGTTCGACAAGCGAGTTCGTCTGTAGAGGCTGATTGTTTCGCCCGCGCGCATCAATGGTCAACGACTGCCCCGTGATGGTCACTCCCTTCGCGGCGAGCGACGAGCGCAGCATGTAGACGAAGACGAGCGCCGGGTTAGGGACGGCGATGCTTCCAATCACGCCCTTGTCCGCCGGGTCCAGGCCGAGAGGGACGCTTCCAGACACTTCGATGGTGTTTGAGCCGAGCGGCCGGACCACAGTGATGTTGCGCCTGGTGCCCTGCGGGCCGGTCATCGCACGGTTGACGATCGTGACGAGCGGCGTCACCGGGCCGGTCGAAACGATAGCGGGCGAGCCGACGCTCGCGCCCGGCTTGACGAAGAGGTCCAGGGAATTGTCGTTGACCGTCAGGGCGGAAATCTCCGCGCCGTAGTACCACTGCAAGTCGTCCCACTCCCAGCCGTAGCCGAGCCGCCCACCCGTGAAGTAGCTTTCGTCGCCGACGATGTTGCCTTCAACGCGCTTGACGCCTGTGGCCGCGATGCGCGCCGCGAAATCGTCAATCGCCTTGTAGTAGTCGCCGTTGTTAAAGCTGGCCGCGAACGACGGGTCGCCGCGCCCGTAGATGATAAGGTCTCCGCGAATTGTGCCAGCAGAGTCAGGCATCGTCGGTGTGTAAGCAGAGGTCTTGAAACGAAAGTCGGGCGTCAGGCGGTCAAGCGCGGCGGCCATCGTGTAAATCTTCATGTTCGAGGCCGGGTGCAGGAGTTTCTCTGCGTTCTCCTCGTAGATAGTTCGCCCGGTGTCTAGCGAGGCCACCTTGACGGCCACCTGCGCCGCTGCCAAGTCAGGGTTGCGCAGCACCTCCTGGATGCGCGTGCGCAACTCATCGACTGTCCGCGGCGCGCCCGCACTCGGTCTGACAGTTGGTGCGGTCGCGGCGTCAGGCGTCGGCGTGAGCTGCGGCAGCGGAGTCGGAGTCGTTTTGGGAGTGGGCGTCTGCGTCGCCGCAGGTGTGACGACCCTTCGCTCGCGCTGCGGTCTCGTGTCCTGCGCGCTCGAAGCTATGAATGCGTTGAAGCAGAGCGCAAGAAACAGAAGGGTAGTGATGAAGGGTGACGTTCGATTCTTTTTAATCATGATGAAGTTTCGCCAGAACTTTTCTGTCTCCGAGGAGAGATGCTTCGAGTATGGCTCAGAACCACTTGAGAGCGCCAGCCGCCGGGAGAAAAGGTAGTGGTTCAATTAGAGAAATAATTAACAGGGATAGACAGGATGAACAGGATAAGAATTGAGCACCTCAGATTTGAATCTAAAGATTTGAAATTTCAAATTTGGAATCTCAAATATTTCTTCATCCTGTCTATCCTGTCCATCCCTGTTTGAATCTCCCTCGAACTGAACCACTACCGGAGAAAATTACCCTGATCTTGACATAAATCACCTGAGGGCATATTTTCGCAGCCCAAAGCATTGAAGCCGTTCCGCTGTTTGACCGCAACGGGCCTAAGGCGCGTCTATCCCACAGAAGCTAACCTCAAGACGACGCGCGCGGCCGCCCGACCGAAGCTTTAAACGAGCTTCCAAAGGAGAGTCCGA
>DATEMM010000233.1:0-3548 GCA_035275605.1 Pyrinomonadaceae bacterium | reverse complement strand
GAAGTTTAAAGTAGCTTCGCTTGACGACCTCAAACGGTTCGTCGCGGGCGGGGGCCTGGAGATGGTGGACGGCGTCGGCGAAAAGAGTGCGGAGAGAATAAGGGAGAGTCTCAAATATTTGTGAACCTGCTCAGGAGGAGGAAACGGTTTTGATGAAGCGTAGAAACTTGATCGCGCTTGCGCTCGCGCTCACCTTCGCGTGCGGCGGCGCGGCGGCGGCGCAAGGCGGGCTTAGAAGTTTAAGGAGCTGGGCCGGCAAATACCCGACCGACAGAAGGGGCAAGGTAGCCAGGAATTTCTTCCGCGTCCCGGCAGTCCGTAGACCCCTGCTCGGGCTGCTGAGCCGCCAGGACTTTAATCTGTTGACGAGGACTTACGGGGTCGAGACGCCAATCAAGCTGATAGGGGATTTTCTGGCCGTCAAGGTCTGCCGCCCGCACTCCTGCGATACGGACCAGGCTGGTTTCGCCATCAACCTGCGGACGGGCTTCGTCTACGTGCGGATGCAGGAGGGGCAGACCGTCCGATGGTTCAGCACACGCGACACCTACACGGAGCTTCCCCAAAACGTTCAGGAATACTTAACCGATTTCGCCGCGACTTAAAAGCCCGAAGTGTGGCTGCGCTGGCGTTCAATTTAACCTGGGAGGCGCGGCCGAAGATTTTACCGCTGGGTGTCCCGCTCCCTGTAGACGGGATCGAAGGTGCGCGTGGTGTTTTCCGTCACGCTCTGGAGGGGTTCGCGCGGCGGGCCGATGCGCGCGACCGGCTTTTCCACCAGCTTGCGCTGTTCGACGACCTTTTCGTTCGTCTCGCTCTGCTCCTTCGCCTTGCCGATGACGCGCGACAACTGGCGTATCAGCAGCCAGTCAATCATAACTATGACCAGCAGCGCGGCGAAGATTAAGGCCATTGCCTCATCCGTGAGCCTGATGCCCCTCGTCACCATGACCATCACGCCGGTAAAGATCAAGGCGAACCCGCCGAGCGTAATCAGCGCGACCGCCAGCGAAACGGCCCAAGCCGCCCCGACAATTCGCGTCGGCGGCGGATTCGCCTGACTCACCAAAGGCTTCAGATTAGCCCCGCAACGATTGCAGTAGCTCATCTCCTGCATCAACTCTGTGCCGCACGATGGACAGTACATAATGAGTGCTTACCTCTTAACCTCTGGAAGAGACAGAGAAGCCCGCGGCCTGGCGTTTGACGATGACGAGCGTGATGTCGTCCGCGGCGGGTGTCCCTTGTGCCCATTTGGTGAGGGCCGCTTCGATGCGGTCGCGTATGCCTGCGGCGGAGGCGTCGAGGTTGCGCGCGACGACCTGGTAGAGGCGCTCCGTGCCAAACTCCTCGCCGCTCGGGCTGACGGCCTCGGAGACTCCGTCCGAGTAGATGACCAGCACGTCAGAGTTTTGAAGCCGCGTGTGGCCTTCGCGGTAATCCGCATTGGGCCGGATGCCGAGCGGCAGCCCGCCCGCCGCCAGATTCTCGACCGTGCCCGCGGCGTGAACTATCAGCGGCGGATTGTGGCCCGCGTTGATGAAGGAGAGCGCGCCCGTCTGCGGGTCCAGCTCCGCGTAGAAGAGCGTGATGAAGCGGTTGGAAGGAATGTTGTCGGCCAGATAGTTGTTGACCGAGCTGATGGTCTCGACCAGCGAATTGTGCGAAGAGACCTGCGCGTGCACGGCCGCGTGCAGGGAAGACATCAGGAGCGCGGCGGCAGTTCCCTTGCCCGACACGTCGCCGAGGGTGACGACGAGGCGGCCGTCCTCGCGCTTGATGAAGTCGTAGTAGTCGCCGCCGATTTCGTAGCAGGGGAAGCTAATGCCCTGTAGTTCGTAACCAGGGACGACGGGAGCCGTCGTCGGCTGAAACCGCTGCTGAATCTCGCTCGCCAGTTGCAATTCCTGTTCAAGGCGCTCGCGCTCGATCTGCTCTTCCAGCAGGCGCGCGTTCTCGACCCGGATGGCGGCGACCGAAGCGAGCGTCGTTAAGACTTTCAAATGGTCTTCGGTGAAGCGGCTCTCGGCGATGGGCGAGTCGGCGTAGATGATGCCGAAGACTTTCTCGCCGACGCCCAGGGGCACGGCCAGGACCGAGCGGATGCCCTGCAAGGTCATCGTGCTGCTCATCAGCCGCGGGTCCTGCTGCGCGTCCGCGGTCAGGACGGATTTCCCCTGGCCCACGACCTCTTCCATGATGGTGCGGCTCACCCTTATCTCGCCCACCTCGCCCAGGCGGTCGCGCAGACGCGCCACGGCCACCTTCAAGTCTTCGCTCTGCTCGTCGCGCATCATGATGCAGCAACGCTCGGCTGGCACAGCCTCGAAGACGAGCGCGGCGATCTGCTGCAAGGTCTCACCCAGCGTGGCCGAGGCGAGAAGCGTCACGCCCACTTTGCTGATGAGGGCGAGAAGGTCGCTCTGGCGCACGGCCTGCTTCGGCGCATCCCGGTCGGGCTGCGTGCGCGCGCCCTCGATGGCCTCCAGAAGACCCGAGGTCGTCCTATCGGCCGAGTTCATCGCAATCGTCGCTTCGGGCACGGGCGAGGCGTGCGGGTCCGTAATCATCGTCGCCATCCCGGCTGCGGCGCTCCCGTCGTTGAAGACTATCTCGGTCTCGCCGATCTGGATTCGCCCGCCCGTGGTCAGCGGGATGGCTCCCTCCACGGTCGCGCCGTTGTAGAGCGTGCCGTTGGCCGAGCCCAGGTCTTGCAGGATGTACTGGTCGCCTTCCCTGCGGACTTCGGCGTGGACGCGCGAGGCGAATGGGTCCGGGATGCAGAGATCGTTACGCGCCGAGCGCCCGATGGTGATGCGCAGGCGGCCCAGCGGAAAAGTGTCTGGACTGCGGTCAGGATATTTGACTATCAGGTCAGGCATAAGGGCAAGGCAGTGGTCGATGGTCAGTGGTCAGTGGTCGGTGGTCAGTGGTCAGTTAAAAACAACCCTTCGGCGCTCTTCATCGTCTTTCTTTTAACTGACCACCGACCACTGACCACTGACCACTGCTTCTCATCTTTTTCTTCTTCGGTCGTACTCTCGGCCGATTCTTTCGGCGTATCTGCGTGCTTCCGCGCCATGCTGAGGGCTGCTCTGCGCGCGCAGGAAGTAGTTCAGGGCGGCCGCCAGCTCGCCGTCGCTCAGCTTCTTGGGGTCGCGCCCGTTGACTATGTTCATCGCCTTGAAGTAGTAGGCGTCAGCGTCTGCTTGCGGCGGGTTGGTCGCCGGAGTTGGTACGGGCGTCGCCTGCGCAAGCGGCGTCGGCGAGGCAGAGGGCACTGCGGTCTCCTGCCCCGCCCGCTCGTCGCGCGGGCGCTCTGTGCCATTACTGCCGGGAGATGCGGCGACTATTGGACCAAGCTCGGCCAGGCGCTGCCGCGCTACCTGGGCCGCCGGCAAGGAAGCGCTCGACGAGATTCTCTGGTAAACGGTGCGCGCTTCTTCGACGCGCTCGGCCAGGCGCAGCGCGTCCGCATAGGCCAGCCACGTCTCATCGTCCACCTCTTGCTCGTTTGCCACCGCGATCAGGTGGCGATAACTTTCAGC
>DATEMM010000232.1:0-5660 GCA_035275605.1 Pyrinomonadaceae bacterium | reverse complement strand
AGGGCTTGATCCTTAAACTTGCATCTATTCCTGGGGCGATGCCCCAGGCTTTCATATCTCGCCCCTTCGGGGCTTTCGGACGGATTATTCGGACGGCTTCTCCCGGCTTCTGATTAGGACACTACTCGGCTCGTCTCGCGACTTTCCGCGCCGTTCGGTATAATCATCTTTTCCGAGCTACACGCAATAATTCGCACTAAATTTTAGAGGAGCAACGGATGACTGCCGAGAAGATAACGAAGCGCCCGGACCGCATCAAGTTCGACGGGCGCATTCTCTTCCTGACCGAAGACACCAGCCTGATCCGCCGCCAACTGGAGGGCGGCGAGGATTTGCCTTACGACCCAGAGCGCCCTTTGATGAATAACATCTCGACCGACGAGATTACGCCGGGGTGGGTCTGTTTCTACTACGACGAGACGCTCGGCCAGTACGTCTACGTCGGGATGCGCGAGCAGGCCGTCGAAAAAGATGAGGTGAAGCGGGGAGGTTTTAGCGTCGTCGTCTCCGGTCTCTCGAAGGGTTGCGGCTCGTCGCGCGAGACGGCCCCCTACGCGGAGAAGGCCGCGGGCGTCGAGCTGGTCATTGCCAGGACCATAGAGAAGATTTACGGGCAGAACGCGCAGAACATAGGGCTGCTCACCTCGACCGACTTCCGCCTGATAGAGCGCATCCGGCGGGGCGAGGAGATTCCGCTCGAAGAGTTCACGCGCGGCCTGGACCCCATCTCAAAAGCGATTGTCGAGTACGGCGGGCTCTTTAACTACAACAAGGCGCGGCTTGCGGGCGAGACCGTGCCCCCGGCGCTGGAGACCCGAAAGCGCCCGATGAACATAGTGGAAAAGATCATCGCGCGCCACGCTTTCGTGCGCGCCGGTGAAATTGGCGTCGAGGCCGTCAAGCCCGGCGACGCCCTTTTCGCCGTCGCCGACGTGCGCTTCTCACACGAGTACGTGACGCCCATGGCCGAGTCTCTCTTTAAACATGCCCTGGGGCGCGACGCGCGCGTGACCGAAGCCGAATCGGTCTACGCCTTCCGCGACCACCTGACGTTCCTAGGGCGCGTGATGTCGGAAGAGAAGCGGAAGATGGGGCTCCTGGAGCGCGCCGACGGGCTGGCCGTCACGCAGGCGAGTTTCACGGACGAGCAGGGCATACGCCTCTACGGTGAAAGCCCGGAGGGCGGCTCCGAGGCCATCTGCCACAACGCTGTGGTCGAGGACATAGCGCTCCCTGGGCAACTGGTCATCGGCACGGATTCGCACACGTGCATGGCAGGCGTGCTCGGCTGCTTCGCCTTCGGTGTCGGCTCGACCGACATGGCCAACGCCTGGTACACCAAAGACATTCGCGTCCGCGTCCCCGAAACCGTCCGCTTCGTCCTGCGCGGGAAGAAGCGCACGGACGTGACGGCGAAAGACGTGATGCTCTACATCCTGGCGACCGACTACATGAAGGAGGGCAAGGGCATCGGGCAGGTCCTGGAGTTCGCTGGCGAGGGCTTGAGCGACATGCCCATGGATGAGCGTGCGACTCTGACCAACATGGCGGTCGAGGCAGGGGGCACGACCGGCATCATCGAGCCGGACGAGGTGACGCTCGAATACCTTGTGCGCACGCGTGGGCTGGACGCGGAAGAGGTCCGCAAGGGCTTCCTCAAGAGCGATGAAGATGCCGAGTACGCGGCCGTCTTCGAGATCGACCTCACGCAGATTCGCCCGATGGTCGCCACGCCCGGCGACCCGCGCAACGGCGTCAACATCTCCGAATTGGAGAGTGAAATCAAAATCGACGCGGCCTACGGCGGCTCCTGCACGGGCGGCAAGATGGCGGACATGGACATGTACGCAACGGTGCTTAAGCAAGCGGTCGAGCGCGGGCAAAGGGTCGCGCCGGGCGTGCACCTCTACCTGCAATTCGGCTCGCAGAAGATCAAGCAGTACGCGCGCGAGCGCGGCTACATAGAGATATTCGAGCGCGCCGGGGCGGAGTTGATTGACCCTAGCTGCGGCGCGTGCATCAACGCCGGGCCGGGCGCGTCCAAGTCCCCGGAGACCGTGACCGTCAGCGCGCAGAACCGCAACTTCCCTGGTCGCAGCGGCCCCGGCAAAGTTTACCTGGCCAGCCCTTACGTCGTCGCCGCTTCGGCCATCGCCGGGCACATCGTCGAGCCAGAGGAGTTTCTGCGGGAGCCGGAAGCAGAGCTGGTGGGAGCTTAAGAGTGCGTTCGCGCGAAGTGAGATAAATGGGTCTAGCCATTCCTACCAGCGAGAACACAGAGGCAATCGCCGGGAGCAAGTACGCGCGCGTGGAGCGCGAGCGCAAGTTCCTGCTACGCGAGATGCCGGAGCCTTTGACGCGCGCCAGCGAGCACGTGCAAATCTGGGACAACTACATTACCGGCACACGGCTGCGCCTCAGAAAGTTGCGCACGCCGAAGACCCGGAAGTGGACGCTGAAGCTGACGCAGAAGTACACTCCTGCGCCGCCGGATTTCACGAGCACCATCATCACCAACACCTACCTGACGGCTTACGAGTACCAGGTGCTCTCCGTCTTCGAGGGCAACGAGATACGCAAGAACCGTTATCCTTTCGAGTTCGATGGCCGCCGCTACTCGATAGACGTCTTCCTGGGCGCTCTCTGGGGGCTGATACTCGCCGAGACGGACTTTGAGACGGACGAGGAGATGGAAGCGTTCACACTGCCGCCCTTCGCCGTCGCCGACGTGACGAACGAGGAGTTGTTCACGGGGGGCAGGCTGGTCGAGCTGACCATTGACGAGCTGCGCCCGGAAGTGTTACGCCTGCTGGGCGGCGCAGGGGAGTAAGGAGTAGCTCTATCGGCCTCGCGGCCGCCAAGGCGTGCGGCGCGGAAACGGAAGATGTCCAGCTCACCTTTAACCATCTACACCATAGGCCACGGCCGCCACCCGTTCAGCTATTTCCTGGAGCTGCTGCGCCAGCACGAGATCGCACTGGTCTGCGACGTCAGGAGCGCGGCGCGCTCGCGCTGGCCGCAATACAACGGGCGCGTGCTCGAAGAGTTGTTGCGCGATGAAGGAATCGGCTACGAGCACCTTCCAGAATGCGGCGGCAAGGTGATTGCGCCGCCAGCGGAACTCGCGCGCGGGATAGAGCGCATCATGGAACTCGCCTCCGAGATGCGCATCGCCATCATGTGCTCGGAATCTCAGCCGTTGACCAACCACGCGACCCCGCGCGCCAACTGTCACCGCGTCGGGTTGCTCGGACCCCCGCTTCGCGCGCACGGCGCTCGTCTCGTTCACATCCTGCCGGACGGGCGGGCCAGCGAATTTGACGAAGAGGCCGTGCCTTCCATCTGGTAAGGTCATTAGGCCGAAAGTCGTAAATGGTAAATCGTGAGTAGAAAAAGAAAAGCTGTCTTTAGACCCCGAAGGGGTCAAAAGCATATGTGACCCTTTCGGGGTCTAAAGCTTTCTTGTATGAAACTGCGGAATAAAATCCTCATCACCTGGTCAGGTTGTCAACTCTAACTGACCCCTTATCGAAATAATACTTGACGAGCGGTGCGCGCTTTAGGTAAGAAACTCGCGTAAATTTCCCCCCGGCGTACTTCAGCCATTACTAACGACAGGTGCTCTTATTCTCTCCTCGAACGGACGAATAGAGATGCGCTCCCTACGATCAAGCAGCTTGTTGCTCGTTCTCGCCGTGACCTGTTGCACGCGTCCACCCGCGGACCAACTCAAAACCGAACTGCAAGCGGTCGCTTCCTGGGCCGCGACGGCGCGCATGACGGGCGAAGCCTGGGCGCAGGGCTCCGTGCCACGGGCCTACGCCGCGCACACGCTACGCACCGCGCGGGAAGCGCTTCAGGAAGAGACTGGAACGATCGGAGAGCCCGCGCAGGGCGGGGGAGAGCTTCAGGCATCGCTCGCGGCGCGTACCGAAAAAGTGGCACAGGTGATTGAGGGAATGCGCGCGACCGTGGAGAGAGATGACAAGCAAGCCCTTACTCAACTGCTCGAACAACTGAAGGCCGAGGAGCGGGAGATGAAAGCACTGGCCGCGAGCGGAGGTGTGCAGCCTTGAGAAAGGTCCTGGAGATTACGCTCGGAATCCTGACGAGCATCGGCGGATTCTTGGACGTCGGCGCTATCGCGACGGCGGCGCAGGCCGGGGCAGCCTTCCGCTTTCAGCTCATCTGGGTCATAGCGCTCGGGACCATCTGCGTCATCTTCCTGGTCGAGATGTCCGGACGGCTCGCGGCCGTCAGCCACCACACGCTCGTCGGCGCTTTGCGCGAGCGCTTCGGCGTCAATTTCTACCTGCTCCCTTTCCTGGCCGAACTGATCGTAGACTTCCTGGTGCTGGGCGCGGAGATCGGCGGCGTTTCGCTCGCGCTTCAACTCGTCACGGGCGTCAGCTACCGCTGGTGGGCGCTGCCCGTGGCCTTCGCCCTCTGGCTGCTCCTCTGGAAAGGAACTTTTAGCATCATCGAAAAGGGAACCTCCTTTTTCGGCCTCGTTACGCTCTCCTTTGTCGTCGCGGTCTTCGTCCTGCACCCGCCCTGGAAAGAGGTCGCGAGCGGCTTTGTCCCCAGCCTGCCGGGGCACGAGAAAGCTCACTACTGGTTCATCAGCGTAGCCATCCTGGGCGCGCTGATCAGCCCGTATCTTTTCTACTTTTACTCGGCGGGCGCTATCGAAGATAAGTGGGACGAGTCGAAGCTGGGGGTCAACCGGGGCGTGGCTGCGGTCGGCATGGGTTTTGGCAGTTTCGTCTCCATCGGCGTGCTGCTCGTCGCCGGGCTCGTGCTCTTCCCGCGCGGGATACGCGTTGACCAGTACGAGCAGGCGGCGCTGATGCTAACGGAGCCTTTCGGCTACTGGGGCTTCATTCTCTTCGCGGCCTCGCTCGGCATCGCCTGCTTCGGCGCGGCGCTCGAAGTCGGGCTGGACCAGGCTTACGTGGTGGCACAGGCCCTGGGCTGGAACTGGGGGGAGAGCCAGCACCCGCGCAAGGACGCGCGCTTTAGCCTGACCTACACCATCTTCATCTTCACCTCTTCGCTCCTGATGGTGGCGGGCATTGACCCGCTGACTTTGACCATTTTCACGATGGCGCTCACGGCAGTCGTCCTGCCGCTCGTCATCTTCCCCTTCCTCATCCTGATGAACGACGAGAACTATCTGGGAGAGCACCGCAACGGCTTTATCAGCAACGCCGTGGTGATAGTGATTACGGTGCTGGCGTTCGTCCTGGCGATAGTCGCCATCCCGCTGGAGATTCTGGGAGGCTGATTTGGAGAAGATACATTTAATACGGGACGTGCTGGACAATCAGCTCGTTGACCGCGAGAAGCAGCCGATGGGAAAGGCCGACGGCATCGTCCTCGTCTTGAGAAAAGGGAAGCCGCCGCGCCTGGCCCACATAGAAGTGGGGGTGGGGACGGTGGCACACCGCTTCTCCGAGGGCCTGGGAAAATTTGTCGAGAGGCTGGGGCGCAGGTGGGGCGTGCGACGCGGCAAGCCCTGCCGCATTCCTTGGGAGCGCGTGCGTCACGTGGGGATTGACGTAGAGCTGGACGTGGACGCAGAGGAGACGACGGCGCTGGATTGGGAGAAGTGGATCGCCCGGAAAATCGTCGGGCGAATCCCAGGGTCAGGCTGATGG
>DATEMM010000231.1:0-12838 GCA_035275605.1 Pyrinomonadaceae bacterium | reverse complement strand
GCCGACGATGCCTGTAACCAGAAGCGCGACAAAGATGCGGAAGAGGGCAAGGTCAAAGCGCGCACGATTGATCGCCTGCTCTATCGCCACTGGACGGCTTGGAAGGACGGCAAGCGCACGCACGTCTTCGTCGTCTCGGTCGATAACGGCGACACGACCGATTTGACGCCGGGCGACTGGGATGCTCCGCCGTTTAGCCTAGGCGGGCAGACCGATTACGCCTTTGCGCCGGACTCCAAGAAACTCGCCTTCGTCCGCAACACGGACAAGGTCGAAGCCATCTCGACCAACAACGATGTCTTCGTCCTCCCGGTCACGGGCGGCGAGCCCACGCGCATCACCGCCACGAACCTCGGCGCGGACTCCTCGCCAGTCTTCTCTCCCGACGGGCGCTACATAGCTTATCGCTCGCAGGCCCGCGCGGGCTTCGAGGCGGACGTCTGGAAGCTGACGCTCTACGACCGCGAGTCCGGCAAGTCGCGCGTGCTCGGCGAAAAGTTCGACTTTCAGGTTGATAGCTTCACCTTCACGCCCGACAGTAAAAAAATCTACTTCACCGCAGGCGAGCGCGGGCTGGCACCCGTTTATTCCATCTCGGTCAACGGCGGCGAGGTGACGAAGGTCATCCCTGATGGCTCCAACGGCGACGTGCAGGTCAGCGCGGACGGCCGCACACTCGTCTTCACGCGCAGCAGCGCGATGATGCCGTCGGAGATTTTCCGCGCCAACGCGGACGGGAGCGGCGTCACGCGCGTCACGCACGCCAACGACGCTTTTCTCTCCGGCTTCAACCTCAATCCCGCCGAGTCCGTCACCTGGAAGGGCGCGGGCGGCACCTCAATTCACGGTTTCGTAGTCAAGCCCGCCAACTTCACCCCGACGAAGAAGTGGCCGCTCGTCGTGCTTATTCACGGCGGGCCGCAGTCGGCCTTTAACGACAGTTGGGGCTACCGCTGGAACCCGCAGGTCTTTGCGTCGGCGGGTTACGTGGTGTTCATGCCGAACCCGCGCGGCTCGACCGGCTACGGCCAGAAATTCGTTGACGAAATCTCCGGCGACTGGGGCGGCAAGGCTTTCGTGGACATTATGAACGGCGTCGCGCACGTGATTTCCAGCAACGACTTCATTGACCGGAACCGGGTCGGGGCGGCCGGAGCCTCCTACGGCGGCTACATGATTAACTGGATAGAGGGGCACAACGACGACAAGCGTTTCCAGTTCAAGGTGCTCGTCTCACACGACGGCGTCTTTAACCTGACCAGCATGTACGGCGCGACCGAAGAATTGTGGTTCACGGATTGGGAGTTCAAGGGTACGCCCTGGACTAATCCCGCAATGTACGAGAAGTGGTCGCCGCACATGTTCGTCAAAAATTTCAAGACTCCCATGCTGGTCATACACGGGGAGCTTGATTATCGCGTCCCCGTCGGCGAGGGCTTGCAGTTGTTCACCGCGCTCCAGCGCATGAACGTAGACTCCAAGCTCCTCTACTTCCCTGACGAAGGCCACTGGGTCCTGAAACCGCAGAACTCCGAGTTCTGGTACACAACAGTGCTTGATTGGCTCGGCAAGTATTTGAAGCCGAACTCCTAAATGGATTGCGGAATGCGGATTTCGGATTGCGGATTGAAAAGCCGAGCGGCTCTTTTCTTAAATCCGCAATCCGCAATCCCAAATCCGCAATCGAACGCGTCCCATGACGGGAACTCCTCGCCCTGACACTCACTCATCGGTCGCGGCCCTGCTGCTCAAGGCAGGTTGCGCCCGGTCCTTTACCAAACGGAGGCTCTCCTCATGAAAACACCGGCGCGTAGAATCTTCATCGCTCTCTTCTTAACCTTCATGATCTGCTCCGCCGCGCTCTCCTCGCTGGCGGCGGATTTCAAGCGCGAGGTCATCTACCAGATCATCACGGACCGCTTCTTTGACGGCAGCACGACCAACAACAATCCGTCGCAGTCCTCCGGCCTTTACGATTCGACGCGCACGAACTGGCGCGCCTACTGGGGCGGCGACCTGCAAGGGATTGAGCAAAAGATGTCGTACCTGGCCGGGATGGGCGTGACGGCAATCTGGATTTCGCCCCCGGTCGATAACCTGAACACCAACATCCCGGACGGGAGCGGCAACCCGACAGCCTCTTACCACGGCTACCAGGGGCGCGACTTCAAGCGCATCGAAGAGCACTTCGGCGACGGGAGCAATTCCTGGACGGCGTTTGACAATCTGGTCACGGCCGCGCACGCCAACGGCATTAAAGTGATTATAGATTTCGCGCCCAACCACTCGACCCAGAATAACGCGGGCGAGTCCGGCGCGCTCTACGACAACGGCACGCTGCTCGGCAACTACACCAGCGACACGAACGGCTATTTTCACCACAACGCGAACATCTCCGGCGGCGGGTGGGACGACCGTTACCAGGTTCAGTACTACACGCTCTTCGATCTGGCAGACATCAACCAGGAAAACGGGACGATGGACGCTTACCTGAAAGCCGCCGCGCAGCTCTTTCAGCAGCACGGCGTGGACGGCTTTCGCATAGACGCCGTCAAACACCTGGGCTGGGGCTGGCAGTACAGTTTGGCGAACTCGATCTACACCTACGGCGATAGTTTTCTTTTCGGCGAATGGTATCAGGCCGGCACAAGCGACCCGCTCTATCACGACTCCTACAAGTTCGCCAACAAGAGCGGTATCTCGCTCCTGGACTTCCCGCTCAACGCGGCGATTCGCAACGTCTTTGGCTCGAACGCGAACTTCTCGGAGATCGATACGGTGCTGACGCAGGAGGGCAGCACCTTCACCTGGAAAGAAGACCTGGTGACCTTCATAGACAATCACGACATGGCCCGCTTTCTCTCCATCAACAATAACAATAACCGGCTGCACCAGGCGATGGCGTTTGTGCTGATGTCGCGGGGCATCCCGTGCATCTACTACGGCACGGAGCAGTACCTGCACAACGACACGAGCGGCGGGACGGACCCTTACAACCGGCCGATGATGCCCGGCTTTTCCACTTCGACGACCGCGTACCAGTTGACCAATAAACTCTCCACGCTGAGGCGCAACAATCCGGCCATCGGCTACGGCTCAATCAGTCAACGCTGGATGAACTCGGACGTCTATATCTACGAGAGAAAGTTTTTCAACAGCACCGTGCTCGTCGCCATCAACAAAAATGAGACCTCTTCTTACAACATTACGGGCCTGAACACGTCGCTCCCGGCGGGCAGCTATTCCGATTACCTGACGGGTCTGCTCGGCGGGTCCGGCATTACTGTCAGCTCAGGCTCGGGCGGCAACAACCCCGTCACCAATTTCACTCTGCCCGCGCACACCGTCGCCGTCTGGCAGTACGTCGAAGGGGCTGGCACACCTAAAATCGGCTCGATCGGGCCGACCGTCGGTCAATCGGGCGTGAAAGTCACCATCGGCGGCAGGGATTTTGGCTCGACGACCGGCACGGTCAAGTTTGGCACAACGACTGCCAGCGTCGTCTCCTGGTCTCCAACGAAGATCGTCGCCACCACGCCCGCCGTAACCAATGGCAGCTACAACGTCACCGTCACGAACTCGTCCGCACAGGTCTCCAACGGCATACAGTACACTGTGCTCGCAGCCAAGATGATTCCGGTGACGTTTACGGTTTACAATGCGTCGCCGACCGTCACGGGCGATTACATTTTCCTGACGGGCAACACGGTGGAGCTTGGCAACTGGAGCACGACCTGGGACGGGGCGGCGGGGCCTATGCTGACGCCGAATTATCCTACCTGGTTTCTCAACGTGAGCGTGCCCGCCGGGCAGGCGCTGCAATTCAAGTTCATCAAGATCGCCGCCAACGGCACGGTCACGTGGGAAGCCGGGGCGAACCACACCTACACCGTGCCGACGAGCGGCGTAGGATACGTGAACGTCAACTGGCAATATTAATCGGAGAGCAGAATTCAGGAGCCAGAACAGGAGCCAGAATAAAAGAGAAGCGGTTCGCGGCCTTTCATTCTGGCTTCTGGATTCTGACTCCTGAATGCTGCCTTTACCATATGAATCGGTCATCGGTCATTATCGGACTCGTCGTGGCGCTGGCCCTCAATACTCTGGGGGTGGAAGTTTGCGTGGCCCAATCTCAAGCAGCGCGGCGGTCCGACCCGGAGCTTTTAAAGAAGTACGTCGGGAGATACCAACTGGAGGTCGGCATCATTCCCATCTCCACGCTCGACGTGACGCTGGAGAATGAGACGCTGTGGGTCAAGCCTTCGCTCCTCAAAAAGCGCAGGCTCATACAAAAATCCAGGTCTCTGTTTCTGGATGAAGTCGAAGGCACCAAGTACAGATTCAACAAGGACGCGGACGGCAATTACGTCTCGCTGACTTTCGAGTACGAAGGCAACCCGTACACTGCCGAGAGAATCGTTCTGCCCCCGCCGAGCCTCAAGGGCAACACAACTTTTCGTTTGAAGGGCCATGCGGACGCCAGCATCGTCGCGCTGGCAGGAACCTTCAACGACTGGAACCAATCGCAACTCGTCTGCGGCAGGGAGAACGATGATTGGATTTGCCGCGTTGACCTTGAGCCGGGCTACTACAGTTATAAATTTATCGTTGACGGCAACTGGACCCTAGACCCTGAGAATCCGAACACGACGCAGGACGACGCCGGGAACACGAACAACGTTTTCATCAAAAAATAGTCCGGGAAGCGAATTACATGAAGAAAGCTCAACTGACGGACCTGGATCGTCTGGCGGTGCGCGAGCGCCCCGAAGGGCAACCCATCATGCATCAGGACTGGGGCAAGCTGCTTTTCATGCACTGGCGCATGGACGAGGCGAAACTGCGCCCGCTAATCCCCGAGCGGCTGACGATTGACACCTTCGACGGCTCGGCGTGGGTTGGCGTCACGCCCTTTACGATGTGGGACATCAGGGCGCTGCCGCCTTTCCTCCCGCCGGTTCCGGGCCTGAGCAGTATGCACGAGCTGAACGTGCGCACTTACGTTCACCTGGACGGGGTGCCTGGCGTCTGGTTCTTTTCGCTCGACGCCAACAGCTCGGTCGCGGTCCTCGCGGCGCGGACCGTCTTTCACCTGCCCTACTTCAACGCAGAGATGGAACTGGAGCAGGAAGGGCAAAGGATAGTCTATTCGTCGAAGCGCACGGAGAGGGACGCCGCCCCGGCGAAGTTCGACGCCACCTGGGAGATAGGCGAAACCCTGGCGTATTCGCACCCCGGCTCGCTCGAATTCTTCCTTACGGAGCGCTACCTACTCTACGCCGCGCACAAGCAGAAGCTCTACAGCGCGCGAATCTTTCACGAGCCCTGGCCGTTGCGCAAAGCCACACTCTCGTCCTTAGACTCCACGATGATCGAGTCGCACGGGTTGCCGGCCCCGAAGGACGAGCCGCTGCTGCATTACGCCGAAGAGATCAGCGTGGATATCTGGCCGATTAAGGAATGCAAATCCCAGGAAGGAAAAGTCTGATTAATGATTGAACTTAGGAATTATCATCTCGCCGCTCACTGATATAGCGCTCGACTACATCAGCAAGTCTGTTCAGCCGCTCGTCGGTCTGCTTGAGTCTTTCACTTAAATGCTCATCAGTTCTCAAGAGCCTTTCGTCCGCGCGGTCTTGCGCTTCGGACAAAGCTTGAATCGTGGTAGTAGCAATTTGGATGAACTCGGATTGAGTCTCGGCATACACCTGTAACTGCCTACCCGTCTCCGCGATCTGCTGTGCGGTTCGCTCCAACCGAGTCTCAAAGCTAGCCTGGCTTTGAAGCAAGAATTCAATGGCTCGCTCCATCTCTTCGCCCGTCATCTCTGGCTGCCTTTCTGTTTTAAATCTCTTTCGGCATCTCTAATTCTGTATTCTACCTAATGGCCCGTTCGGGTCAATTACTTCTTTCAGGACGGAGAAAGGGATGACGACTTCGTGAATCCCCTCTGCGTAGGAGGCTACCTCGTAAGGGTCGAAGGTCACTTCCAGCCCTTTGGGACTGATGTTCCACCTCTTGTAGTTCTCCAGCTTTGGGCCAGCGCCCTGCTCAATCCAGTCGTCGCCGGGTTCGGGCTGTAGCTCATCTTTGAGCTGCTTGACGGCGTACTGAGAGATCACCTCCAGGTAGTTCGAGCCCGGCTTGAAGAGGTCCGGGAGGCCAAGCTTCCGGCCCGTCGCCAGGTCGTAGTTAAAGACCAGCGTCGTGTGGTTCGGGTGCGCCGCCCCTTCGCCGTAGGTGCTGATGCCGAAGGCTACGCTGACCACGTCGTTCGTCGCCAGGGTGACGACGTAATCGGATTCGTAATAGCTGCCCGTTGGGCCATAACGCTCTCCAGGCGTTTTAAAGTAGCTTCGGAATTCCGCGACCTCCCTGGTCACGAACCGCGCCAACTCCTGATTCATCCTGGTCAGACGCCGGTCCCTGGCCGCCCCAGCGGCCTGCGGGTAGCGAGCCTTGATGGTGAACCTCAGACGCTTGCTGCTCTGCCTGATTAATCTCGGTACGAATCTGACTGTCGCGGCGCGTGGAGTCGCCTGCCGCGTTGCGCTCAAGCCTGCTCCGGCACCCGCCCGCGCGGGCGCGCTGACGCCTGAGACGAGCGCGATGGAAACGAGCGTGATTAGAAACCTTTTCATCCTTCTCTCTTCACCTGTGCCGTCTTACTCCGGCCTTTCGGGCGGAGGAACGATCGCCGTAAACTCTTCCGTGAACCGGCGCGCGTAGGCGTTCGTCAATTCTTCCACGCGCTCCAGCCTGGGCGAGCGAACGACGAGCCCCGCGTGGTAGCGTTTCTTGACGCGGTAGACGATCTCCTCGTCCGTGTAACCGTTCGTGTCCGGATAGTCCTGCTTCGCCAGCGAGAGCACAACGCCGCCGTACTCCTTGCGCTGTGCCGGAAGTTTATAGCTGTCGCCTTCGCCATCCATCTCTATCCTGGCCCATTCGCGCCAGATGTTGACTCCGCTCGCGGCCTCCAGCGTCTCCGCAATATAGGCCCCGCCGACGCGCGCCGCGATCTCCAGAAAATAGAACTCTCCGTCCTCGGCGCTCTTAATAAACTCCGCGTGCGCCGCTCCCTGCGTTAGACCGAGCGCGTCGATTAATTTGCGGTTTACCTTGAGCAGCTTTCGTTCGTCATCGGAGCCACGTTTGACTGTCCTGGAAATGAAGACGCCGCCCTGGTGCGTAACGTCCATAGGGGGCCGCCCGTAGGCGTTCGCTCCAGCAAAGATGACTTTGCCGTTTTTGACGAGCGAGTCCACGTGGTAGACGTTCCCGGCGACGTAGCGTTCGAGTAGATAATAGGGCGAGCGCTCGCGCAGATTCTCGCGCGCATCCAGGGCGTCAATCGCGCGCCAGACCTGCTCGGAGTCCTCCAGCTTCTTGATGCCGATGGCCGAGACGTCAGCGCGCGGTTTCATCACCCAGGGCGCGGGCGTCTCCTCCATGTAATCGCGCAGTTCTTCGTAATTGAGGACGTGTACGAAGTCCGGCACCTTAATCCCGGCCTCGCGCGCCCGGACACGCATCGAGAGTTTGTCGCGGAAGACGCGCGCATCCGCCGACGTCATCCCGTTCAGACAGAGGTGCTCGCGAATTAGTCCCGCGGTGATGACGTCGAACTCTTCGAGGGCGACGACGCGGTCAATCTTTTGCGGGCGGCCAAGCTGGCTGGCGAGGTAGATGTAAAGCTCCGGCCCGGCGTCGTTCGGCAGCGCCATGATGTCGTCGAGGCTTTCGCGTGGCCATTCCTCGTGCAGAATCTTCTCCCTCGTGATGAGGATGACGCGTGCCCCCTGACGCTTGCACTCGCGCATGAACTCCAGGCCCTTGAAGTAGCTGGCCAGGCAGACAATCGTCGGAGGGCGGGCGCTTGATTCACTCATAAAGCCTCCGCTTCTTCACTCGTCACCGGCGTCCGGCTGAACTCCTGTTCCAGGGCCGCCGTCCAGGATCGTGCTCATGCCCGGATTCTCTTCCCCGGCGGTCGGGGCGTCTGGCTCGCTCGACTCGCCGCTCTCCTCCTCGCGCGTCGGCTCCTCTTCTGGCCGGTTCGCGCCCTCGGCTCTCAAAGGCGGCGAGTTGTCGTTCGCGTCGGCTGCGTGCTGCTCTCTCATACGGGTGGCCTCTCCTGACTTCTTTTTTTACTCTCTCGGCGGACAGCGCCGGAGCGCCGCAATGGAGCGTCGGTATTGCGCCTGGCAAGTTGGTCGTATATAACACAGGACATCAAGGGTCGTATACGGCTCGCGCCGAAGGTTCACTGCGGGCGAGCCACAGGGCCTGGATACTTTCCGGCCTCCTTTCGCAATCTGGCAATCCGGTTTCCTGCGTAGATTGTCCGGCTGACTTTGCCGCGGCAGCAGCAAGAATAAAGAAGCATTCTCTTTCTTCCTGCGTCCGAACCTTCTGGCTCCTGGAGTCTTGATTCTATGATCTTTCGTGGCCCTTACAACGACGTGACGATTCCCGAAGTCCCGCTCCCTGAGTTCGTGCTCAGGCGCGCGGACGAGCTACAGACCAAGCCCGCCCTGATTGATGGGCCGTCGGGCCGCACGTTGACCTACGGGGATTTGAGCAGGTCCGTGCGGCGCGCAGCCGCGGCACTCTTTGCGCGCGGTCTCTCGAAAGGCGACGTTTGCGCAGTCTTTAGCCCGAACCTTCCCGAATACGCCGTCGCCTTCCACGCCGTCGCCACGCTCGGCGGCATCGTCACCACCATCAACCCGCTCTACACGGCCGCAGAGGTCAAACATCAACTCCGTGACTCCGGCGCGAAATTTCTGATGACGGTCCCGCAGCTTGTCGAGAGGGCGATTGAGGCAGCGGACGGCACAAAAGTGGAGGAGATTTTTGTTTTCGGCGAGGCGCAAAGCGGGACGACCGCCTTCTCTGCCCTGCTCGAAAGCGACGGCCCTGTGCCAAAAGTTAAGATTGACCCGCGCGAGGACGTGGTGGCGCTCCCCTATTCGAGCGGGACGACGGGACTGGCCAAGGGCGTCATGTTGACGCACTACAACATCGTCGCCAACCTGCGCCAGTTCGAGGAGCATGACTGCCTCTCGGATGAGGACACGCTGCTGGCCGTCCTGCCGCTCTTTCACATCTACGGCATGAACGTCATCATGAACACGGCCCTCTCCAAGGGGGCGACCATCGTCACCATGCCGCGATTCGAGCTGGAAGGATTCCTCAAAGCGCTCGCGCGCTACCGAGTGATGCGTGCGCACCTGGTTCCGCCGATTATCCTGGCGCTGGCCAAGCACCCGCTCGTGGATGACCACGACCTCTCCAATCTCAAGCTCATCATGTCCGGCGCGGCCCCGCTCGGGGCGGACCTCACGGCCGCTTGCTGCGAGCGGCTGAACTGCGTCATCAAGCAGGGCTACGGCATGACGGAGACCAGCCCTGTTACGCACATGGGCTCTGAGAACCCGGACGAGATTAAGCCTGGCTCTGTGGGCCAGTGCCTCCCGAACACTGAGTGCAAGATCGTTGACCTTGAGACCGGCGAAGCCCTCTCGCACAACCAGGAGGGCGAGCTTTGCATTCGCGGGCCGCAGGTAATGAAAGGCTACCTCAACCGGCCGGAAGCCACCGCGCAGACGATAGATGCAGAGGGTTGGCTGCACACAGGCGACATCGGCTACGTGGACGAGGACGGCCACTTCTTCATCGTTGGCCGCGCCAAGGAGTTGATCAAGTACAAGGGTTTTCAGGTCGCGCCCGCGGAGCTGGAAGCCGTCCTGTTGACGCACCCGAAAGTGGCGGACGCGGCCGTCATCCCGAGCCCGGACGAAGAGACGGGCGAGGTGCCCAAAGCTTTCGTCGTGCTCAAAACCGAGGCGACCGAAAGCGAGATCAAGGAGTTCGTCGCCGCGCGCGTCGCTCCGCACAAGAAGATTCGCAAGATGGAATTCATAGACCAGATTCCCAAGTCGCCTTCCGGGAAAATCTTGCGCCGTGTTTTAGTCCAACGTGAGAGAGAAAGGAAATGAGGATTGATGTCACCTGACGTTATTTCGAAAGCCATTAAAACTTACTTCGCCGCGCTGCGTGCGATGGACGTGGAGGCGTGGGTCGCCACTTTCGCGCCCGACGCTACCAGCTACGACCCGGTGGGTGCGCCGCCGACCGTCGGGCACGACGGCCTGCGGCAATTTCTCACCGCGATCACGGCCGCCTTCGACAAGGTCGGCCTGACTGAAGACCACATCTTCATCGCGGGCAACGGGGCGGCGGTTAAATGGACCGGGCGCGGCAAGGGCAAGAACGGGCGCGAGGTGAGGTTCGAGGGGATAGACATTTTCGAGCTGAACGAGGCGGGCCTGATTCAGACCGTCCGCGCCTACTGGAACCCTGCCGAAGTGATGATGCAGTTGCAGGGCTGAAAACCTTACTCTTTAAAAGCCAGAGGGGGCTAGACCAGGTGGTCGAGGCGTGGCGGGCGGAAAATTCCGGCACAAGATGAGAGCCGGCACAAGATGAGAGAAAGCGCGCTCCCGTCAAAAGCGGTCCGGCTGGCGCTCGCGGCAGTCTTGGCGCACGCCGTTGTCTCGGCCCTGCACGCGGCCGCGCATCAGGTTCTTGGAATTAATGCTTCCCCGTCACAGACCTTGTTCATCGTCGCGGTCATCCTGGTCGCCCCGCTCGTGGCCGGCTTCCTGCTCTGGAAAGGAAAGAGAGCGGGCGCGGTAATCCTCGCGTGCGCGATGGCGGGCTCGCTTATTTTCGGGGTGTATAACCATTTCTGGGTGAGCAGCCCGGACCACGTGACAGAGGTCGGCCACCTTCCGCAGAAGAGCTGGGCGCTCGTCTTTCAGGTAAGCGCCGCGCTCCTGGCGCTCGTCGAGGCGTTTGGAATTTGGGCCGGGATGCGCGTGCTGGGGAGAGCTTGAGTGCCCTTCCGGCGGATAGACCGTAGATTACGCGGCGAAAGTTTTACTAATGCTTGACGCTCGCGCCTGGGCGGACTATCTTCGCTCCCACCATTAAATCAAACGGAGCTTCCGATTCATGTCATCATCCGTCGTCTCATCCGCCCCGGCCTGGGCCATTCCCGGCTACCTGGAAACGCGCGAGGGCCATCTGGTTATCAACGGCGTGGACGCGCTCGATCTGGTGCGCGAATATGATTCGCCGCTCTACGTCTTTTCCGAGCCGCGCATACGCTCGAACATCGAGCGCCTCAAGCGCGCCGCCGAACTCGTCAACCGCCCGGTCCGCTTCTGCTACGCCTCGAAGGCCAATTCCAACATGAGCGTGCTCAAGACCGTGCGCGACTCAGGGATTGACATAGAGGTCAACAGCGGCGGCGAGCTCTACAAGGCCCTGCGCGTAGGCTTTCGCCCTGAACAGATCATCTTCAACGGCACGAGCAAGACGGATGCGGAGCTGGACGAGGCCGTCGGCGCCGAAATCTACGCCATCAACGTCGATTCGATTTACGAAATCGAGCTGGTGGAAAAGGCCGCCGGACGTGTGGGCAAGCGCGCCAACGTCGCCCTGCGCCTGACGCCCGAGATCGGCACGCGCTCGCACCTCGGTCTACAGACAGCGCTCCTGACGTCTAAATTCGGCATCTCTTACTCGGACGTGCTGGACGCTTTCCGCCGCGCGCTGAAAAACCCCGGCCTCGTCCACGTCAGCGGCATACACATACACGTCGGCTCCCAGACTCCTGACGTCGAGCCGTTCGCCGAAGCCTTCAAGGCCATGTGGGAGCACCTCGTGACCTTGCACCACGAGACCGGGCACACGCTCGAACACATCAACCTGGGCGGCGGGATTCCGGTCAATTACCTGCGCGACAAATCTATGGCCGACCAACTCCCCGAGCACGAACGCGACATGCTGGGCGCGGAGTTGGAGCCCGGTGACGTGCTCTCGGCTGCGCTCAAGGTCGCGCGCGAGTCCGCCCGCGCCGCCTCGGCCGAGCACCTGCTCGACCGCGTTACGATTCTGCTGGAGCCTGGCCGGAGCATCATCGCAGACGCGGGGCTGGTCCTGACCACGGTTCGCAACATCAAGCACCGCCCGGAGACGAGCGACGTCTGGCTGCTGACAGACGCGGGCTATAACCTGCTGCTCTCTATGAATAATTACAAGTGGTACTACCACCTGATCTCCGCCTCGCGCGCGGACCATGTGCCGGGGGCGAGCTACAAGGTCGCCGGGCCGCTCTGCGATTCCGGCGACGTTTACTTCGACATCGAGCGCGAAGGCCGCCTCCCGGACTACCGTTGCCTACCGGCGGAGGTCAGCCCCGGCGAAGTGCTCGCGCTGCTCAATAGCGGGGCTTACTCGCTGGCACAGATGTTTCATTACAACGGGCGACCTCTGCCCGCCGCCGTGATGGTGCGCGAAGGCGGGCAGGTCGATCTCATCCGTCGCCGGGACACCTACGACGACCTTGTCACCAACGACCTCTGGTGAGTTGGAGGCGCTCGCGGCAGCCGTTATCACAGACGCTCTTGAAACTCTCCAAGCAGGAGTGAAGATGTCAAAACACGCACTGTCGAACGTAAAGTTTTCGCGCAGGAAGTTCCTACAGGCCGCCGGGGCGGCGGCCGTCGGAGTCCCGCTCCTCGGCAGGGACGCCTTTTCCATCCAGCGCCGTAACTACTCGGCCGTCATCATCGGGGCGGGCCTTTCGGGCCTCGCGGCCGCGCACGCGCTCAAGCAGGCGCACTGGAACGTCACCGTGCTCGAAGCCCGTGAGCGAATCGGCGGGCGCGTGCTCTCCTACAGCTTCAAGGATTCGGATTTGGTCTGCGAGTTGGGCGGCGAGTGGGTGGGCGAGAGCCACGAGCGCATGAAGGCCCTGTGCCAT
>DATEMM010000230.1:0-3193 GCA_035275605.1 Pyrinomonadaceae bacterium | reverse complement strand
ATCAACGCCTGCGCCAGCAGCTTGCGCGCCAGTCCGAGATGCCGGAGATCATCTCCGTCTCCGACGCCATGCGCGAAGCCCTGCGCCTCGTCGAGCGCGTCGCGCCCTCTGACGCCTCAGTGCTGATTACGGGCGAGAGTGGCACAGGTAAGGAATTAATCGCGCACGCCATTCACCGCCTTTCCAACCGCGCGGACGCCTCTTTCGTGGACCTCAACTGCGCGGCCTTCCAGGAATCCCTGCTCGAATCGGAGCTGTTCGGCTACGAGGCGGGCGCGTTCTCCGGCGCGAAGGGGCGCAAGCTAGGGTTAATCGAGTTGGCCGACGGCGGGACGCTCTTTCTGGACGAGATCACGGAGCTGCCGACGCAACTTCAATCGAAACTCCTGCGGGCGATCGAGACGCGCACCTTCTACCGCGTCGGCGGCGTGCGCAAAGTCGAGGTCAACGTCCGCATCGTCGCCGCCACCAATCGCAACCTGGACGCGGTGGTCTCGGACGGCACTTTCCGCGCGGACCTGCTCTACCGCGTCAACGGTTTTCAGATCGCGCTCACTCCGCTGCGCGAGCGGCCGGAAGACATAGAGCCGCTGGCACAGCACCTTCTCAAGCAGGTCGGCGGCGCACACCCTCCCGAGTTGACGGCCGAGGCCCTGGCGGCTCTGCGCGCCTACGGTTGGCCGGGCAACGTGCGGCAGTTGAAGAACTGCCTGGAGCGTGCCGTGCTCTTGTCCAACGACGGGCGCATCACCGTCAGCGAGTTGCCGCCGGAAGTCGCGCGCCCCGCAGCCTTCAGCGCGCCCGCCGCAAGCGTGGGGAACTCGCAGGCTGCGCCCGCGGCCTTCAACTCTCCGCCCGCCTCCGCGTCGCCCGCATCCTTGCGCGACGTCGAACGCCAGCAGATTCTAGCCGCGCTCGAACAAACGGACTGGCACCGCGGCAAGGCCGCCGAAATGCTCGGCATCTCGCCCTCGACCCTCTACCGCCGCCTGCGCGATTACAACCTGGAGCGGCGCGGCTGACAGGAAAAATTTCAGCCTGACGATAGCCTTCAAATTGAAGATCATTTAGACCCCGAAGGGGTCAAGTACATGAGGATGATGCCCGCACACTATAATCGAATCCCCTGAAACGGCGATGCTTGACAACCTCGCGGCGCAGCCCCGAAGATACGTCTTTGTCGTTAGAAGCCCCACGTCTCCCGGTCGGCCGCGACTCCGGCAAAAATCAGCCTCCGGCGCGTTCAAAAGCTTGTAGTTGAGGAGATGTCTCAGCGCCTCAGCGCGTTCGGGAAATTATTTATTGTTTGGAGACACGATGAAGGACGCCCGCGCCCCCAGGGCACGCTCGCTGAAACTTATTTGCCTCGTCCTGTTCTGCGCTCTGGCGAGCACCATGTTATTCGCGCGCCCGAAGGCCAGCGCCGGAAGCCCGTCGCCGCTGCGCCCGATGCCTGGCGAGACTGTGCCAGCGGAGAACCGCCCGCCGGAAATGGACGCGGTCCGCATCAAGCGCGTCGGCGTGGGGCAGCGCGTCACCTTCGGCCTCTCTGTGATAGATGAAGAGACGGACGACGTTCGTGTGGAGGTGACGCAGAAACCCGTCTCCGCCAGGTACAACGAGAAGACTCTGACCTTTGACTGGACGCCGACCAAAGCGGACGGACGCGCAGGCGCTTTCGCCGTGCGCATCACGGAATACCCTCGCAATGGCGGCGACCAGCAGCCGCGCACCTTGATTAAGACTTTCAGCATCGCGATTGAGCCAAAACCCGTCCCGCTTCCCGCGCTGCCGGCGTCGCCGCTTCCGGTCGAAACCCTGATCTCGATTACGGACCTAGAGCGGCTCAGGTCGGCGAACGCCCGCTGGCCCATTATCGCCCTCTTCGACCGCATCGCGGCGATTGAGGCCAGCAAGCAGATCAATCCGGGGAGCATCGGCGTTCAGCCCACGACGGGCGCGGGCCTCTTCCGCGACGCGCTGCGCAACCTGGCACAGCTTCACCGCAACGACGAGATCAACCCCGACAGGCCGAAATATAACCAGCAGTTCAACGCGGAGAACTGGCGGCTCATCATGGTCCGCCCGCGCGTCAACAAGAGAATTTTCGAGCTCCGGCTCGTTTATAAAAACGTGGTCGCCGCCGAACCCATCTTCCTGATGCCGCGCATGCGCATCACGCGGCTGAAAGACCCGGAACTGGACAAGGACGACGAGGCGCGGCAGAAGAACAACAGGGCGTTCGCCACGCTCCTGTACAACGCCTTCTTCGACGGCGCGGACCTCAAGCCCTTCATCGCGCGCGACAAGAGGGCTTACGGCGATGCCTTGGCAGACTTCATCTCGTCGGTCGTCAACTACAGCGACAAGGATGACCCCACGATGCAGGCGAACTTCGCTGCGCTCCCGCACAACGCGCGTCTGGGCGGCGACGACCTGCTGGACGAGAAGGGGAATTATCAGCGGGGTGACGGCTGGGCGCTCGGCGTGATGAAGGTTGTGCCAGTCGAGCGCGAGGGCCGCAAGGTGCTGGCCTTCAGCAACCTCCCGATTGACGGGTTTGCGACGAGCATCAAGCCGACGCCGGACGGCGCAGCCTTCAGGCGCGTCCCGGCTCCTGCCTTCGACCCAAGGAGCGCCTCTTTCGTCCCAGGCTTTGACAAGCTGGTTGACGTCGGAAACTTCTCCGCCATCCCGGACGAGCACGACGCCTCGGCCATCAAGCCCGCCATGATTGATTCGTCCATGCTCTCGCGCGACTTCAAGCAAAAGCACATGGTGGCGGAAACGAACTTACGCGACCCGCGGCGGCGTCTCTTCGAGGAGCGCGGGATGACCTGCATACAGTGTCATGTGCGCAACTTCGACGAGGGCGATTATCTTAATCCCGGCGTGAAGAACCCTAAGGAGGGGAGCCCTGGCGCTGCGCGCGACATCCCGCGCCTCTTCTTCGTCATTACGCCAGACGAAGGTTTCCGCAGCGAGTTCTTCCGCCGCAACGAGGAGGAGCAGGTCGGGAATCTCAAAGGCGTGCTGCGCGACTATCTCAACGTCAGGGTCAACCTCGAATCGCCCCTCGCCTCCGAGTGGCCCTTCAAGACCCGCACCGGACGGAGCTGATAAAAGTTTTCAGTTTTCGGTTTTCAGTTTTCAGATAAACTGGCGGCTGAAAACTGAAAACTAAAAACTGAAA
>DATEMM010000229.1:0-9461 GCA_035275605.1 Pyrinomonadaceae bacterium | reverse complement strand
TGACCGCGAGCAGCGTCTTGAGGCTGCGCCGCACGCCCATCTCGCGCCAGGCGTGCTTCACTGTCTGCGCGATTGCCGGGAGCCCTCCGGCGACGCTTCCCGCCGCTTTGATTTCGATTCCCGAAACCTCCACGGGCGGCTGCGCGATTGCGCTCCGGTCGCTGATTGCTTCCACTGTGCCAGGACCTGGATTTTGTTGGGAGTCTTCCTGAGACTGCGTGTGGGCGGCGGCTTCCGTCTGCGCGGGGTCGCCGTGTGGCACAACGTTGTAGTGCGTCGGTTGAGTCGCACTGGCCAACTCTTCCGTAGCGGGGTCTTCCTGGGTCGTCTGCCGGTTACTCATGACAGCGCCAATTCTACAGCATTCGCGGCGCACATGATTAGTTCGCAGGGGCGATCAGCTTGAACTCTTCGCTTAAACCGAGCACGAACTTCTCCCACTTCTTCTGGAAAGCGTTCATGTCCGGTTCATTCAGAACCGCTTGGAGCGTCTGGTAGCCGGTCGGGTCGTCCTTCCGGTGCGCGTAGAACTCTTTGTAGAACTTCACCAGTAGGCCGCGCTCCTGTAGGTAGTAGCAGAGGTAGCGGGCTTGTGCGTAGTTCGTCCCCTTGTCTTCGTTATAGAAGGCGCTGGTCGTCGTCGCCGTCAGCGTCTTGAAGGAAGGAACGAGCTTTTGCCGTATGGCCTCCTGCAAGTCCGGCAGACGCCAGTTGGTGTAGCCGTGTATGTGGCCCTCCTGCTCGCCGCTCTGTTCGTAGAGCGAGCCTAAGCCTTCGTTGAGCCAGGAGGGGCATTCAGGGAAGTTGGCCTCGATGAATGGATGGACTATCTCGTGAACGAGCGTGCCGCCCCCCGTCTCTATGTTCATGATGAGCGCCTTGTGCTCGCTCGAATAGTAGCCGTAAGGCGTGTCCGGGTCGTCGCCGAAAATCTCGCGCGTGTGCTTTCGATAAGACGCCTCGTTCTTGAAGAGCCAGACGTCCAGAATCTCCGTCGGGTCTTTCTCGAAATAGTCCTGTTTGAGTTTCTCTACTGCCCAGCGGACGGTTCCGGCCTGCGCCTTGACGGTCGCGGGCGTCCCGTCGCCGATGACCACGAACGGGGCCTGGACGAGGATGGTGAAGCCCCGCGCGGGCACCTTCTTTTTGAGCTGCTCGATGTGGCGCGCGAAATCCGCTTCCGTAAAGACTGTGCCAGAGCGCGTCGTCGTGGCGGAAGAGGCCGCCGGGCGTGAATGCTCTGTCTGCTGACTGCCAGGCGTCGGGCGCGTATTGAAGTAGAGGAACGCCAACAGCATCAGGGCGGAGAGCGCCAGCGGGGCGAAGATGGCGAGGGCTCCTGGGCCGGTCTGTTGAGATTTAAAGCTCATCGAATGTTAGTAGTGTCCTAAACTAAAATCACAAGCCCATCTAATCCGTCCGCAAGCCCCGAAGGGGCGCAATACAATAGCCTGGGGCATCGCCCCAGGAACCTGGCACAGCATTCAACGTCAAGCCCTGTAAGGGCGGAATACTTTATTTCGCCCTTTCAGGGCTTATCTAATACGCCGTCTATGACCTGGGGCGTTGCCCCAGGCTTCAATATTGCGCCCCGTTGGGGCTTGCGGACAGCTTTCCCTAAATCATGTTATGCAATCAATTTAGGTCACGACCCGAATGTTGGATGACTTGACCGGCCCGTTTTTGCCGACCGCTCAGGGCAAAGTGATGCTGACGTCTTTCAGCGCGCCGAGAGTGCGTCCTTCCAGCAGGAGCTGCTCGAAGGCTTCGGCCGGCTGCGGCGTGCAGAACAGATAGCCCTGCATCTCGTCGCAGCGGAGCATGCGCAGGAAACGCAACTGCTCTTCGGTCTCCACCCCCTCGGCTACGACTTTCAGTTGCAGGCTGTGCGCGAGCTGTATGACGGCCATCACTATCGCCGCGTCCTTCGGGTCCGAGGTCATGTCGCGGACGAACGACTGGTCGATCTTCAACACGTCAATCGGCAGGTGCTTGAGGTAGCTCAGGCTGGAATAGCCCGAGCCGAAGTCGTCGATGGAAATTTTGATGCCCATCGTCTTCAGCTCGCGCAGCGTGCTGATGGCCGCCTCGGTGTTTTTCATCACGGAGCTTTCCGTCACTTCCAGCTCCAGGCAGCCAGGCCGAAGACCCGTCTCCTCCAGCAGGCGCTCGACTAGCTGTGGCAGGTCCGGCTGCTGAAACTGCCGCGGGCTGAGGTTGACGGCGACGTGTAGATTCGAGAAGCCTATGTTCTGCCAGCGCCTGGTCTGCGCGCAGGCGGATCGCAGGACCCATTCGCCAATCGCCGCAATCAGCCCTGTGTCTTCGGCCAGCGGAATGAACTCGGACGGAGAGACGAGCCCCATCTCCGGGTGCTGCCAGCGCACGAGCGCCTCCATCCCCGTAATCTGTCCCGTGTCCAGGTTGACCTGCGGCTGGTAATAGACCCTGTACTCGCTGCGCTCTATGGCCCAGCGCATCTGGTTTTCGAGCGAGAGGCGATGCAGCGCGCGCTCGTTCATGTCCGCCGTGTAGAATTGATGATTGGTGCCGCCGAGCTGCTTGGCGCGGTAGAGCGCGGCCCCTGCGCTCTTCAAGAGCCCCTGTGCGTCCTCGCCATCCGTCGGATAGAGGCCGATGCCGATGCTGCACGTGACGTAAAGCTCGTGTCCTTCAACATGGAAGGGGGCGTCGAGGATGCTTTGCAGGTCGCGCGCCATAGTGGCCGCGTCATCCGCCTCCTTAATTCGCGTCAGCAGAAAGGCGAACTCGTCGCTCCCGAATCGCGCCACCGTGTCATCCTCGCGCACGCGCTTCCTGAGCCTTTCGGCCACGTTGCGCAGTAGTTGATCGCCGATGACGTGGCCGAGCGTGTCGTTGAACTTCTTGAAGCGGTCGAGCGAGAGGAACATCACGGCCAGCGACGACGCTTCGCCCCGCCCGGCCTGCGTCACGGCTCCGGCCAGGCGCTCCTCGAAGGCTGCGCGGTTCGGAAGGCCCGTCAGCGTGTCGTGGTATGCCAGGTAATTGATCCTGGCCTCGGCCTGTTTGCGCTCCGTGATGTCGGCGACGATGGCCATGATGCCGCTCGTCTCGCCGTTCTGGTCAAAGAGCGCCGCGGTCCAGACGTTGACGTCGATGAGTGTGCCATCCTTCCGGCTGCGGCTCACTTCATAATCCGTAGAGAGCTTGCCCTGGAGCGCCTCTTGAAAACGCGCGCGAAACTCCTCCTCCCCCTTCTCCGGCACAAGCGGGAAGGGCTGGTTGAGCACCTCCTTTTCGCTCCAGCCGAACATCTCCTCGGCGGCGGCGTTCCAGAGACTGACGCGTCCGCGCGTGTCCAGAACGAAGATGGCGAGGGGCGAAGCCTGAATCAGGACGGAGAGCGTCTGGTTGGCCTTATTCAGCTCGGACGTGCGGCGTTTGACGATGTCTTCGAGAAAGTTTTCGTAGTAGCGCTTGGCGCGGCGCAGCTCGTGGTGTTCGAGGGCGCGCTCGACGGCGGCTTCGACGTGCCGCAGATCGAAGGGTTTTGTGATGTAGTCGAAAGCGCCCGCGCGAAGGGCCTGGATGGCGCTCTCTATGTTCTGCTCGCCGCTGATCATGATGACGGCTGTGTCGGGCGAAAGCTCAAGGACCTGCGGCACCATCTCCAGCCCGGTGATGCCGCCCATCATGATGTCGCTTAAGACCAGGTTGAAGCTTTCAGTCCGCAGCACCTGGAGAGCCTCTTCGGCCGAGGCGACCTCCCTGCACTCGTAATCCGCGCCGAGCAGCTCGTGCAGCACTTCACGAATCTGCGCCTCGTCGTCGGCGATGAGAATTCGAGCCTTTTTGTTTTCGGCTTCCGGCATAAAGTGTCTTTGATACGCTGCGGGGCAATCGTGGGCCAGCCCTCTAGGGCCGCTCACATTTTACTCTCTCCGGGCGGCGCAGGTCATCTAGCATTTGCGAAAAGAAGAAATTAACAGGGGTGGACAGGGAAAGAGTAAATGGTGAATGGTAAATAGTGAATAGACGAACGAGTAGTGTCCTAATCTAAAATCAGAAGCCCATCTAATCCGCCCGAAAGCCCCGAAGGGGCGACATACAATAGCCTGGGGCATCGCCCCAGGAACCTGGCACATATTCAATACAGAGCCCTGAAAGGGCGAAATAGATTATTCCGCCCTTTCAGGGCTTGATCCTTAAACTTGCATCTATTCCTGGGGCGTTGCCCCAGGCTTTCATATGACGCCCCGTTGGGGCTTTCGCAGACTTCCCGCAGTTCATGTTATGTAAATCAATTTAGGACACGACCCTATTTACCGTTTACCATTCACTACTTACTTGCTCATCCTATGCATCCCTGTTCAAAAATTCTTCGATCAGTCGGCACGCGCGCGCTTTCAGTTTGCGCTTGCTGTCGGTTATACTCCGAATTGCTCGTCCTGACCCGTACCCATACATTTCGGCACGGGCTCTCGTAGGCAGACGCCGAAAGAGTTTGACGATTCTGCGCACACAGTTCGAGAGACGAACAAGGTTTCTCGGTGCGCGCTACTATCAGGCGAGTCACTGAATTTTCGGGTCGTGTGAGTTTACCGACCGATTTTTGACTTTTAATCAGCCGCCGCCGAAAGGGGCTCCTCCGCGTGCAGAGCGTCCGCAGTTGACGAGCGAGGTGCGTGGCTACTCCTTCGGCAACGACGTGAAGGCCACCTAAAGTAGAGCAGGCCACCCAGGCAACGAGGTTTTGAGCACGCGCGAAGTTTTAAAGGGACGCGCGCTCCCTGTCCGGCCAAGGTGACTGCCACCGCGCCAGGTGGCGCGAACAGGCGGCTCTCGGGGATTCCATTTTGTTCGATCCAGACTTCTCTCGCGCTCTAGGAGCGGAGGAAGTGCTTTCTGTCAACGTCCGCGCCAAGCCGCGCGACCGTCGCCTCCCTGCTTCGAGCGGGCGGGCGGGTCGTCCCGGCGATTTCGAGCGGGCACCAAAGCTTCATCCAGCGTGCGCCGGCGCAAAGCGCCCGGCCATTCCAAACCATCCAACCTACGGTCGGCAACCCAAGTCCGAGCGAGATTACAGTGAGCCGTGCGCCCGAACGCGTGCGCGCACCCTCCTGCCCGTCTCCTGCTCAACTGTCCGCCGGCCGTCTTCCCAGGAGAGAGTTCAGCAACAATGTCAAAAGAGTTAATTGTCAGCGTCAACGGGCGCGAAAAGAAGATCGCCATCGTCGAGAATGAGCGAGTCACAGAGTTTTACATCGAGCGCGGCGAAGAGAATCAGGGTATCGTCGGCAACATCTACAAGGGGCGCGTCATGCGCGTCCTGCCCGGCATGCAGTCGGCCTTCGTAGACATAGGGCTTGAGCGCGACGCCTTCCTCTACGTCTCGGACTTCTTCGACGAAGAGGAGGAGTTCGAGCGCATCGTGATGGACAAGTCCAAGAAGACGGGCGATGCCACGGAAGCCGCGCGCGCGGCACAGGAGCGCATAGAGCAATCTCGCGTCGAGCGCGAGCACCGCATGGAGGCCACTCAGGAGCGCGCCGAGCCGCTGCTCGATGAAGAGCCCGCCAGCACCGCTCCCGTCGTCGCCGACGAAACGGAAGCCGAGGAAGAGCCTGTGGCCCAGACCGCCGAAGCTCCGTCGCAGGATGCGGCCGGGCCAGCAACTGAGGCAGAGGGCGGCGGGCGCAAGCGCGGACGCCGTGGACGCCGTCGCGGCAAAGGCGGGGACGAGCAGGCACCCGAAACGGGCAGCCCTGCGCCGTCCTACGCCGACGAAGAGGTCGCCACGCCCTTCGTCTCGGATAGCGCCTCCTTCCAGCGCGTGGTCGATGAAGACGAGACCGCTGCGGAAAACGGCGAGATGTTTAAGGATGCCAGGCTCCAGGAGCGCATCTTCGACCAGATTCACGCCGTCGAGTTTGACATGGAAGACGTGCCGACAACCGAAGTCGGCTCCCTGCTCAGCACGGAATCTCCGGAGCGCGGCTCGTTCCAGCGCATTGACGACTCGGACGTCCAGGCAGAGGACGAAGACCGCGAGACGGCCTTTGTACAGGAAACCGTCGCCGCTCACGTCGGCGCTTTCATTGACGAGATTAACGAGGAGACGACCGCAGCGTCTGTGCAGACCTTCGAGCGCGTTAGCGACGACGAAGGCTCGGCGGATGAAACGGAAGCCAAGGGAAAGCGCAAGTCGCGCGCGACGACGAAACGCGCCTCGAAGAAAGAATCACCCGCCGAGGAAGCCCCGAAGGCCAGGCGCACCTCTAAGGCGGCCGCGACCAAGGGGGCGTCCAAGAAGTCTGCCGCCAAAAAGAGCGCGAGCAAGAAGAGCGCCAGCCGCCGCAAGGCTGCGGGCGCGGCGGGCGACGAAGGCGAAGCGGACATAGCCGTGCTCGAATCGGAAGCGGCCCGCGCCGAGAGCGCCGACCTGGTCGCGGCAGAAGCTGCCGACGGCGAGCACTTTGAGACAGGGAGCGGCGACAACGGGGATTATGAAGACGCTGAGGCAAGCCTTTCGTCCGGCCGCTCGCGCGGCGAGCTGGCGACGCGGCGAGGCGGGCGCAGACGTAGACGCCCTACGAAGTCGCAGGACGGGAACGGCGAAGACCGCACGAACGGTAAAGACGAAGAGAGCGAAGCCGTGGCGGAGGTCGAGGAGCCTGTCAGCGCCAAGCCCGCGCCGCCTGCGCGTGAGAGTTCGCGCCGCGACCGGCCAGAGCGTAATGACCGGCCAGAGCGCAACCGCCAGGACCGCAGCGAGCGCGGCCCACGCGAAGACCGCCCGAGCGGTAACAGCGCCGGAGGCGGAAACCGCAGCTCGCGCGAAAGAAGCAGCGGCGGCGGCGGGCGCGACCGGCGTGACCGACACCAGCCGACCATCACGGACCTTCTGCGCGAAGGGCAGGAGGTGCTCGTTCAGATTGCCAAAGAGCCCATCGCCAAGAAGGGCGCGCGCATCACTTCGCACATCGCACTGCCCGGAAGATTCCTCGTCTACATGCCGACGGTCGAGCATGTCGGCGTCTCGCGCAAGATCGAATCTGACGCCGAGCGCGCGCGCCTGCGCCGCTTGATTCAGGCGATTCGCGCCGAGGAGGACGTGCCCTCCGGCGGCTTCATCGTCCGCACGGCGGGTGTGGGCATCAGCGAGGAAGACCTGCGCGACGACGCGCGTTACCTGGTGCGGACGTGGCTGGACATTCGCCGCTCGGCGGAGAAGATGAAGGCCCCTGCAATGGCACACCGCGACCTGGACCTCGTGCAGAGATTGCTGCGCGACCAGCTCTCGGACGACTTCGCGGCCATTCGCGTGGATTCCGAAGAGGAGTACCTGCGCATCGTCGAGTTCATCAACCGCATTCAGCCGCGTATGGTCAAGCGCGTCAAGCTCTACACGCGCGAGACGCCCATCCTCGAAGCCTACGGAGTGCAGGCCGAGATTGATAAGGCCATCAAGCCGCGCGTCTGGCTCAAATCCGGCGGCTACCTCGTCATCAACCAGACGGAGGCGCTCGTCGCTATCGACGTCAACACGGGCAAGTTCGTGGGCCGCGGCGGCACGCGCCTCGAAGACACCATCACGCGAACGAACCTGGAGGCCGTGGAAGAGATCGTCCGCCAGATTCGCCTGCGCGACCTGGGCGGCATCATCGTCCTGGACCTCATAGACATGGAGGACAGGCGCAACCGCAACCGCGTCATGCAGGCGTTGCAGGAGGCCCTGCAACATGACAAGTCGCCGACGAAGGTTCTCTCCTTTAACGACTTCGGCCTCGTCATCATGACGCGCAAGCGCGTCAAGCAGTCTCTGGAGCGCACGCTCTGCTCGCCCTGCGCTTACTGCCAGGGCGCTGGCCTGGTTAAATCCGCGCAGACCGTTTGCTACGAGATTCTGGAGGAGGCGCGGCGGCTGGCGCGCGGACTAGACGAAGAGGGCGTCAAGCAGACGACGCTGCGGATTAATCCGGAGGTCGCGCGCGCCCTGCGCAGCACGGAGCGCGACGTCCTCGCAGAGATCGAAGACTACCTGGGCGCGGTGGACATCACCAGCGACGGGCACATACACCAGGAGCAATTCGATTTCGCCTTTATCTGAAAACGGTTTCAAGAAGTCCCGTCAGGGACGATTGAAATAGCCCAGCACTTTAGTGCTGGGTTAAGAGACAAAAAATAAACGGAGTCCCGTAGGGACGACTGACTCATTAAGCTCGCTGCGGTTCAGTCGTCCCTACGGGACTCAATAGCCAATTATCACTTTATTCCCAGCACTAAAGTGCTGGGCTATTTTCAGTAATCCCTAACGGGACGACCACTTTTTGACGGCCTCACTCTTATGGCCAGGTTCGGAAAACTCTGGAAGACGCTCGGCGCGGGCGCGGCTGGCCTTGGCGCGCTGGCCGCCCTCAACGCGCGCATCCGGCGCAACGCCATTGAGCCCGAAGACACAGGGTTCGGGGGCGAGGCGCGCGTCTTCGAATGGCAGCACGGGGACATTTTTTACAAGACGGCGGGCGCTGAGAGTCAGGGGCGCCCCCTTGTCTTCGTCCACGGCGTAGGGGCAGGCACGTCCTCCTTCATGTGGCGGCGCAACTTCGACGCCCTCGCGCGCGACTTTCGCGTCTACGCGCCGGACCTGCTCGGTTTCGGCTTCTCCGACAAGCCCGCTGGTGTTTCCTACTCCGCGGACCTTTACACCGAGTTCATCGCTGACTTCATACGCGAAGTCGTGGGCGAGCCCGCGCACCTGGTCGCCAGCTCGCTCGGCGCGGCCTACTGCGTGCGCGTGGCCGACGAGCAGCCCGAAATTGTCAGCTCCCTGATCCTCGTCGCGCCGACGGGCGCGGGAAACTTGAGCGACCGGCCGGGCATGACCGGCGCGGCCTTTTACGGCCTGCTGCAATCGCCAGTGCTCGGCACCTCCTTCTACAACGTCATCGCCAGCGAGCGCAGCATACGCGACTATGCGCGCCGCGAACTTTTCTACGACCGGCGGCGCGCGAGCCAGCGCCTCGTCGCGCAATACTACGCGGCCAGCCACCAACACGGCGCGCAGCACGCCATCGCGGCCTTCCTCTCCGGCTACCTGAACACAGACACGCGCGCCGCCTTCGCGCGCCTTGAGAAACCTATCACGCTCGTCTGGGGCAAGCAGGACCGGACGAACCCGATTGAGCACGCTGCGGAGTTGCTCAGCCTCAACCCGCGGGCCGGGCTCGAAATCTTCGACCGCTGCCGGATGATGCCGCAGGAAGAGCAGCCTGAAAAATTCAACGCCCTGGTTCGCGCCAAACTCCTGGCCTCCTCTCCCGTCGCCGCCTGAATTTTCGCAGATGCCGGAACCGAGAGATAAAACGGGGATAGCCGCGCGTAGTTGATTTTCCGCCCCGCGATGTTAAGATACTGCCTTGTTCCAACTCACAAGCTGCTGCCGAAGATGGTGGCGATAATCTCCCCCGTGTTCGGAA
>DATEMM010000228.1:0-3215 GCA_035275605.1 Pyrinomonadaceae bacterium | reverse complement strand
CCGATGATCTTCACCTCTATGCGCCGAAACTTTTTGTTGCGCTGCTCTTCGTTCAGCGGACGCCACGCGAGCAGGTAGTAAGCGGAAGTCTCCTTCACGCCTTTGGAGAAACCTTCCTTCAGCGAATTGGAATTGAGAAACGCCCGCCCGCCGGTACTTGACGCCAGCACCTGCAAGGGCTCCTGCGAAATGGACATGTCCTGGTTCTCTACGCTCGCCAGGCGGCCGCCGGGGTCAAACATTGGGGCGGCCGTGGGGTCGTCCATCTTGCCGGTCATCAGCCCGCGCGAGTCCAGCGCGTAGATGACGACGTTGTTGCGGGCCGCAGCGTCCGTGATGTTGTGCAGCCTGCCAATCATCCCGGCATCAGACAGGTTCATTACGAAGCCGTCGGAGATAAAGAAGATGAGTTTGCGCCCAGGAAGCTGGCCGGACCTGCGGGCCAGAGTTTCGAGCGTGGAGAGCGTGCCCTTGGTCGAATGATATGCCTGCTGTAGAAGTGCCTTGGCGCGCGTCCTGATCAGATTCTCCGCGCTGATGCGTGGAATGCCGTCCTTAACCAGTTGCTCTATAAAATAGCTCATCAGAGCGCTGCCGCCGCGCTCCAGCATCATGAATGCTTCGATCTCGGTCATCGGCGGGAAGTCCATGTCGCCGCCTTTGACGGAACTTTTAAGTTTCTCGGCGGCGCGCTTGAGGACAAGTTTATTGTCCGTCATTTGCTGTAGGAACCCGAGTTGCCCGCTGGTCGAAGTGATCGCTGCCTGATCGTTCTGCCCTAATTCTCTGTCCAGGTACTCCAGTATCGCCCGCCGCGCGCGTATGAGGTTGGGCGGGGCCATGTGCAGGTCGTCCACGAAGAAGAAGATGGCCCGGCCGCGGTCGGACGGCACTACGCCGGTCGCTTTCTCGAGAGCAATTCCGCTCCCACGCGCGGCGGCCAACTGCGCCTCTTCGCTGGCGCTCCCCGTCGTGACGCGCTCGAAGAAGGAGATCGGCTGCTGTTTACCGTCAACGAACAGTTGAAACTGCTCCTGCTTTAAATCTTTAACCGGGCGGCCCTGCTTATCCACGACCGTCACATCGGTCTGCACCAGTTCGGTAGTGACGCGGACCACGTCATCCGGTTCCTGTTGGGGCGTACTTTCCTGCTGCTGGGCGTGGGAGGCGGAAAAAAGCAGGCCGAGGCAGAGCAATGTTAAGCAGAAAAAGCGAAAGACAGAGGAGATTCTAGTTGTCATGGCGCTGAGCTGAATGGGTAGCTGGCCGGGAGACCGCCACAGATAATACCACTTGTGTGGTGACAGACAAGTGCTTTCGCGATAAACTTTCGGACCGAGTAATCCGTATAAGGCCGGGACCGAGCCTTCTGACGCGCGCCGCACTATCGAAAAGCGCCATCCTCTTCATCCATCTGGGCGGGATTTCTATGAGCGAAAACAGCACTCTGACACTCTCGGGCGTAACCAAGCGCTTCGACGAATTCACGGCCGTCAACAACCTCAGCCTGAGGGTTCGCCCAGGCAGGATTTTCGGCCTCATCGGCCCGAACGGCGCTGGCAAGACGACGACCATTCGCATGATCGTCAACATTACCGCGCCCGACGAAGGCAAGATAGAGCTCTTCGGCCAGCAGATGAGTCCTGAGTTGCAGGACCGCATAGGCTACCTGCCGGAAGAACGCGGTCTCTACAAAAAGATGAAGGTCATCGACCAGCTACGCTTCTTCGGCGCGCTGAAGAACGTCAATGGCAAGCGCGCTGACGAGGCGATTGACCGCTGGCTTGAAAGAATCAAGCTCTCAGAGTGGAAGACGAAGAAGGCGACGGAGCTGTCCAAGGGCATGCAGCAGAAAATCCAGTTCATCGCGGCCGTCATGCACGACCCGGACCTGATGATCCTGGACGAGCCTTTCTCCGGCCTTGATCCAAAAGCACAGGAGCTTTTGAAGGAGATCGTGCTGGAGTTGAAGGCCGCGGGCAAGACCATCATCTTTTCGACGCACCAGATGGAGGTGGCCGAAAAGATTTGCGACGACATCTGCATGATTAATAAGTCGCGGAAGGTGCTCGACGGCACGCTGCGCGAAGTAAAACGCAGCTTCGGGCGCAACTCCGTCGCCCTGAGAGTGGAGGGCGGCAATGGCGACCGTGTGCTCGAAGACCGAAGCCTGGTGGCCAACGTCGAGCAGCACAGCGACGAGATAGAGGCCCTGCTGGCCGAAGGGGCGGACGCGCAGAAGTTGCTACTGCGGCTGATCGAATCCGGCGCGACCGTCAGTAAATTCGAGCTGGTCGAGCCGAGCTTGAACGACATCTTTATCGCAAAGGTGGACGAATCCGAATGACAAAATTCCTGGCCGTCGTCAAACGCGAATACATCCAGCGCGTCAAGAGCAAAATGTTCATCATCGCAACCGTGCTCGGGCCGGTGATGATTTTCGTCTTCACGGTTGTGCCAGCCCTCATCTTCAGCATCAAGGCCGGCGGCGCAACTCGCCTGGCCGTCGTTGACCAGACGGAGGGCGCGCGTATGTACGAGCGCGTGCGCGAATCTCTCCTCGACAATCGTACCGGCGAGGACGAAGGAGAGTCCGCCCCTAGCGAGCCCGCGGCCTCCGCCGCCAACTCGAACACGCAAGACCGAATCAAGCGCGCGGGCGCACAGACGAAAGCTGACTATCAGGTCGAACAGGTGCAGCCCGGCGGGCGCAGTCTCGAAGAGGTCAGGGCGGAGTTGCGGGACCGCGTGCTCAAAGAGCAACTGGACGGCTACATAGTCATCCCGCCGGACGTGACCGAGGGAGGAAAGGTGATGTACTACGCCAGAAATCTCGGCGACGTCATCACCCGCCAGGAGATCAGGAACCGGCTCAACCGCGCCGTGCGCTACCAGCGTATGGCCGAGAATAATCTCCAGCCAGACTTGATGGAAAAGATCAACAAGCCCGTCGAGTTCGGCGCGCTGCCTGCCGACGAGAGCAGCAAATCGGAGGACTCTGGCACAGCCTTCTACTTCGTCTTCATCGTCGGGTTCCTGATCTACATCACGCTCATCATGTACGGCCAGACCATTCTCGCCGCCGTCATAGAGGAGAAGGACACGCGCATCTCGGAACTGCTCTTCTCATCCGTCAAATCCTTCACGCTCCTGATGGGCAAGCTGATCGGGGTCTCGCTGGTCGCACTCACGCAGTACGCCATCTGGGCGTTGGC
>DATEMM010000227.1:0-11116 GCA_035275605.1 Pyrinomonadaceae bacterium | reverse complement strand
CCACCCTCGCCGATCGTCTTGGTGCTCGCGTATTCGCCGTCGCCGAAAATGTTACCAGCGCCCTGCTTGCCGTTCCCGCCCCCGCCGTAGTCCACGTTTTTATTACCTATCACGGGCGGGAGCCCTGGCGTAATTGGCGGCACTGTTTCGGGAGTCGTCGAGACACCTTTCGGCACCTTGGTCGGGTCCGTGGGGGGCGCGATGAGCTGCGTCCTCACGGACATGGGCCTTTGGTTAGAATCATTAGCCGGTGGGCGCGGGGTGTCATGCCTGATGGTCGGTGGCCGGACCTGCGCCTCCTCGACGGGAGTGACGAGGGCGACCAATTCCAGATTCTGATTTTCGATGTGCGTGTTGTAAGCGTAGATTGAGCCGACGCCAATGGCCAGAAAAGCCAGGGCGTAAATTGTGAGCGTGCCGAGAAAGAACCAGCCCCTGCGCGCGTAGTCCTGCTTGTGAGAACTAGATTCGACCAGATTTCCAAACATCCTTTTATTCCTCCCATGCCGGTGCCACGCGGGTCTCAGGGAGCCTCTGCTCTCAAGCTTAGACCCCGCGTCCCGGCTACTTGTTCCAAAAAAAAGTGGTCAGTGGTCAGTGGCCGGTGGTCAGTAAGCAGTGAGGAGTAAGCAGTGGTCAGTGATCGGTGGCCAGTGGCCAGTGATTGATTGTTGGTTAATTGCCGCGTAGCGGCAGTGTGAATTTAGCCCGGCCTTTCAAGGCCGGGTACACGGATGAAAGAAAATGGGCGTCGCGTCAGCGCCGCATGAACCGGGGCGGCCGTAACGATTCACGCGTCGCTGACGCGACGCCCTTTGATTCCTATCGCCTCTCCCGGCCTTGAAAGGCCGGGCTACAATCAACCTGCCGCTACGCGGCACATAACTACCACTCGACCACTGCCCACTGCTCACTGCCCACTGCTCACCGCTCACTGCTTGTTGCTTACTGGCCACTGACCACTGACCACTGACCACTTTTTCTGCTAGGATTGCGGCGTCCGGCCGGGTTACTGGGCCGACTCACTGGCCCCGGCTCCTAAATTCTGCTTTCGTGGAGGATCGCCTAGATGGCTCAACAGCAGACAACGGCAGTCCAGCAGGAAGAACTCAACCCATTCAAGATCGCCAAGCAGCAGTTTGATCGCGCCGCAGACTACCTGGAGTTAGAGGTCTCCATGCGGCGCGTGTTGAAGAACGCGAAGCGGCAACTGGTCGTCTCGATTCCGGTGAAGATGGACAACGGCGAGGTGCAGGTCTTCGAGGGCTACCGCGTCCAGCACAACATCGCGCGCGGCCCGGCCAAAGGTGGCATTCGTTACCACCCGCGCGTCAGCCTGGACGAAGTCAAAGCGCTGGCTTCGTGGATGACCTGGAAGTGCGCCACCGTCGGCATCCCTTACGGCGGCGGCAAGGGCGGAGTCATCTGCGACCCGAAAATTCTCTCGCGCGGAGAGATCGAGCGTTTGACCCGGCGCTACGCCTTCGAGATCGCTCCGATCATAGGTCCGGACAGCGACATCCCCGCGCCGGACGTTTACACGGATGAGCAGACGATGGCCTGGATCATGGACACCATCTCCATGGTGCGCGGGCGAACGGAGCTTGGGGTCGTGACGGGCAAGCCCATCTCGCTCGGCGGCTCGCACGGGCGCGGCGAGGCCACTGCGCGCGGCTGCCTCTACGCGCTGCGCGAGGCGTGCCGGGTCAAGGGGATGGAGTTGAAAGGGGCGCGGGTCGCTATCCACGGTTTCGGCAACGCCGGCGCGAACATCGCGCGGCTCGCAGCGGCCGACGGGGCGGTGATCGTCGCTATTTGCGACTCCGGAAGCGGCATCTATTCCGAGAGCGGGATTGATGTAGAGGCGGCGCTCAAGCACAAAGCGCAGATGACGTGCGTGCGCGGGCTGCCCGACACGAAAGAGATTAGCTCCGAAGAGGTGCTCGGAGTTGATTGCGACATCCTGCTGCCTTCTGCATTGGAGAACGCCATCACGCTGGAAAACGTCGGGTGCGTCAAGGCGAAGATCATAGCGGAATTGGCCAACGGGCCGACCACGCCGGGCGCAGATCGCGTGCTGGCGGACGCGGGCGTTTTCCTGGTGCCGGACATTCTGGCCAACGCGGGCGGCGTCACCGTCAGCTACTACGAGTGGGTGCAGGACCTCTATTCCTACTTCTGGTCTGAGACGGAGATCAACAACCGGCTGGAGCAGACCATGCACGCGGCCTTTCAGTCCGTGTACGAAAAGGCCGAGCAGTTCGACACGGACATGAGGACGGGCGCTTACATCCTAGCCGTAGACCGCGTGGCGGAAGCGACGCGCATGCGCGGCATCTTCCCTTAGAAAGGAACAAAGGATGGCGGACAAGATTACTGTTTACGAGAAGCCGACTTGAACAAAGTGCCGAGAGGTTGACCGGCTGCTCCGTGAGAGCGGCGTCGCGTTCGAGAAAATCAATTACTACCACGAGCCGCTCGACGAGAAGAAGCTGCGCGAGTTGCTGGGCAAGATGAAACTCTCGCCGCGTGACATTCTGCGCACGAGCGAGCCCGTCTACCGCGAGCTGAGATTGGGCCAGGGCGATTTCTCCGACGACGAGATCATCGCGCTGATGCTCAAGCACCCGGACCTGATCCAGCGCCCGATAGTCGAGCGCGGCGCGAGGGCCGTGCTCGGCCGCCCGGTCGAGAATATCAAAGCCTTGTTGTGAACACTTGAGCAAAGTTTCAAGGCCCGCGCGGCTGCTGATAATGCCGTGCAAAGCTGGTAAAATGTAGGCCGACTCCCGAAAAATCAGAATCATCCTGGAGGCTTGGCCGCCCGGTCGGAAGGCGAAGTCGTCAGGTTGTGGAGTGGAGAAAAGCAGGTGGCGAAAACGGCGGCGACGGTTTACGTTTGTCAGAATTGCGGGCACCAGGAGCGCAAGTGGCTGGGCAAGTGCCCGGACTGCGGCGAGTGGAACTCTTTTATCGAAGAGCGCGCTCGCGTGGCGGCGAAAAAGGAAGGGGCGGCTGCGCGTGGGGGCTTCCAGTTACGCGAAGTCAAGCCGGTCGCCTACGGGGAGATCGAGTCACAGGACGACGCGCGCATCTCGTCCGGCATAGAGGAGTTCGACCGCGTGCTCGGCGGCGGAGTTGTGCCAGGGAGCCTCGTCCTCATCGGCGGCGACCCTGGGATCGGCAAATCCACCTTGCTGGCACAGGCCGCCGACAAGTTGAGCGGGGAGGGAATGACCGTTCTCTACGTTTCCGGTGAAGAGTCCGAGCGGCAGATCAAGATGCGCGGCGAGCGCCTCGGCCTTGAGGCCGCGAACCTGTTTCTTTTGCCGGAGACGAACCTTGAGAGCATCTTCGGCGAGATTGAGCGGATGCGGCCGGACGTGGTGATCGTGGACTCCATCCAGACGGTCTTCTCCTCCGGCATCGAATCCGCCCCCGGCTCCGTCTCGCAGGTCCGCGAGGTCGCGGGCCAGTTCCTGCTGCTGGCCAAGAACCGCACGATTCCAGTCTTCCTTATCGGCCACGTCACCAAGGAAGGCTCCATCGCTGGGCCGAAGGCGCTGGAGCACATCGTTGACACGGTGCTCTATTTCGAGGGCGAGCGTCATCACAACCATCGCATCGTGCGCGCTACCAAGAACAGGTTCGGCGCGGCCAACGAGGTCGGCGTCTTCGAGATGACGGGCACGGGCCTCGTCGCCGTCGCGAACCCCTCCGAGATGTTTTTGCAGGAGCGGCCACACGGCGTCGCCGGGTCTGTGGTGACGGCCTGCATGGAAGGGACGCGCCCCGTGCTGGTGGAGATTCAGGCCCTCGTCTCCGGCTCTAAGTACGGGACGGGAAGGCGCATGACGCAGGGCGTGGACCAAAATCGCGTGGCGCTGCTCATCGCCATGTTGGAAAAGCGCGTCGGGCTCCAACTCCTGGGCGACGATGTGTTCGTCAACATCGCCGGCGGGCTGGAAGTGGACGAGCCTGCGGCGGACCTGGGCGTGGTCGCCGCCATCGCCTCCAGCTTCAAGAACGTGCCGCTTGACCCGCTGACGGCCGTCTTCGGCGAAGTCGGCCTGACGGGCGAAGTGCGCGGGGCGATGCAGGCGCAGGCACGCGCTCGCGAGGCGCAGACCCTGGGCTTCAAGCGCATCGTCATGCCCGCCTCGAACACGACAGGGTTGGAGCGGCTGCTCGGCACGCGCGTCGTCGGCGTGCGCTCGGTTGAAGAGGCGCTCGATGAGCTCTTCTGAAAGGCAGGGGCCAGGAGTCAGAAGCCAGGAATCAGGAACCAGGAGTCAGGAGTCAGAATTCAGAATAAAAGAAAATCAAAAGAACGGTTCTCCGCCTGATATTCTGGATTCTGGCTCCTGACTCCTGAATTCTTCCCGCTGGGTTCTGTCTCCCGATTTCTCTTCCTCCCGAATTCCGCGTTTCGTGCTAAGATGCCCTCATTATGCGGACGAACGTTATTCTTATCAGATTAGTTTTCACCGCGATTCTTGTCACGTCTGGATATGTCTTGCACCCGGTCAACGGCCGTTGGCTCGCCTCGACGGGGCTTGTCTCCGAACTCCTGGCCTCGAAAATCGTCTCTGCCGCGGTCGCAGCCTTCATCGCCCTGGCGATCATCTTCTTCGAGGTCCGCATCCGGCGCGCCTCTCTGAAGACCTTGATCGGCGCGGCCGTCGGCTCGATCATGGGCATCATCGGGGCTTACCTGATCGGGTCGCTCATCAGCCGCCAGGAGTCCATGGCCGTCGCGCCCGAGACCAAGACGTTTCTGACGCTCTCGCTGACGTTCTTCATGGCCTACGTGGGACTGATGGTCGGGGCCGCCAAGGGCGACTACCTGGACCTCTCGGCTCTGGGCGGAATCTTCAGCGACAAGACCACGCGGCGCGATTACAAGATTCTGGACACCTCCGTCATCATTGACGGGCGCATCGCAGACGTGGCCGAGACCGGCTTCCTCGGCGGCACCATCGTCATCCCGCAGTTCATCCTGCGGGAGTTGCAGCAGGTGGCAGACTCTCCAGACTCTTCCAAGCGTCAGCGCGGGCGACGCGGCCTGGACATGCTCAACCGCCTACAGAACAACAACGCGCTCGATATACAGATCGTCGAGACGGACTTTCCGGCCGTGCGCGAAGTTGATTTGAAGTTGATTGAGCTAGGCAAGCAGCTCGACGCCGTCATCGTCACCAACGACTTCAACCTGAACAAGGTCGCGCAACTGCGGGGCGTCAACGTGCTCAACATCAACGAGCTGGCCAACGCCTTGAAGCCTGTGGTCCTGCCCGGCGAGGCCATGAAGGTCTTCATCCTCAAAGAGGGCAAAGAGTATAACCAGGGCGTGGCCTACCTGGACGACGGCACGATGGTCGTGGTGGACAACGCGCGCAAGCTCATCGGCCGCAACGCCGAAATCGCCGTCACCAGTGTGCTGCAAACGACGGCCGGCAAAATGATCTTCGGCCGCCTGTGGGAAGAAGCGGACAACGGAGCCAACGAGCCGCGGGCCAACGGCACGCGCCGCCCTGTGCGCGACATCCGCCCCGCCCCGACGCGCGTCAGCGACGAAGTGTAAAAGCAGTGGTCAGTGGTCAGTGGTCGGTGGTCAGTTAAAAACAAACCTTCGGCGCTCTTCATCGCCCTTCTTTTATCTGACCACCGACCACTGACCACTGACCACTGCTTATGAATGTTGCCATCATTGCCGCCGCTGGGCAGGGCAAGCGCCTGGGGGGCGGGCGCGCCAAGCAGTTCCTGGAGTTGGCGGGCGTCCCCGTCATCATTCACACGCTCGAAAAGTTCGAGCGTTGCGTGCTCATACAGGAAGTCATAGTGGCGCTGCCCGCAGCCGAAGCCGCCGGGTTTCTTGAGCTGGCGGGAAAGTACGGCCTGCGGAAGCTAGCGCGGGTTGTGCCAGGTGGAGCAACGCGCGCCGAATCCGTCTGGCGCGGCTTGCAGGCTGTGCGCGCGGCCACGGCCGAAGTCGTCGCCGTCCATGACGGGGTCCGCCCCTTCGTCACGCCGGAAGAGATCGAGCGCACAGTGCTCGCGGCGCAAACGAGCGGCGCTGCCATTCTCGCCGCCCCGGCTGTAGACACCATCAAGGAAGTCGAAAACGAGCGGGTCGTCCGCACCTTTGAGCGCGCCAGCCTGCGCCGCGCGCTCACGCCCCAGTGCTTTCACTACGCGCTGCTGCGCAGGGCCTACGAGCAATCGCCGGAGAAGGTCGCGTGCGCGACCGACGACAGCTCGCTCGTCGAAGCGCTCGGCGCAAAAGTCACAATCGTCGAAGGCGACGCGCGCAACATCAAGATCACGCGCCCGGAAGACATCGCACTCGGGGAAATATTGTTAAAGCAGAATTCAGGAGTCAGAATACAGAATCCAGAATGAAAGGCCGCAAACCTTCTTTCTTTTATTCTGGCTCCTGGCTACTGACTTCTGACTCCTGCTTTTTATGTTCCGTATCGGCATCGGACATGACACGCACCGGCTGGCGGCTGGCCGGGCGCTCGTCCTGGGCGGCGTCCGCGTCGAATCTGAGCGCGGGGCCGAAGGCCATTCCGACGCGGACGCGCTCGCACACGCCGCAGCGGACGCTATCCTGGGCGCACTATGCGAGGGCGACCTGGGAGTTCATTTCCCGGACCGTGACCCGCAGTGGAAGGACGCCGACAGCCTCGAATTGTTGGCGCGCGTGGTGTGGCTGGCCAAAGGGCGCGGCTGGCGCGTCGTCAATCTGGACGCGACCGTGATGCTGGAGCGACCGCGCCTGCGCCCCTACGTGCAGGAGATGCGCGAGAAGCTGGCACAGACGCTGAGCGTCGAGGCCATGTGCGTGAGCGTGAAAGCGAAGACCGGCGAAGGGCTCGACGCCGTCGGGCGCGGCGAGGCCGTGACGGTCCAGGCCGTCGTCCTCTTAGAGTCCGTTTCAAAAACATGAAATAAGCCACAGAGACAGGGGAGACACAGAGAAAACCTGAAAATGAATCGATGAAAAGCCAGCCCTTCTCCTGCTTTCTTCCTTCTCTTTCTTCTCTGTGCCTCCCCTGTCTCTGTGGCTTATTATTCGCATAAGGGGATAGTTTGAGACCGCAGGACGTGATTCGCAAAAAACGGAATGGCGAGGCGCTCTCGCGCGAGGAGATCAAATTCTTCGTGGACGGCGTGACCGGGGGCGCATGGGCCGACTACCAGGCTTCCGCGCTGTTGATGGCCATCTTACTGCGGGGCATGACGACCGGGGAGACGGCGACCCTGACCGACGCGATGCTTCATTCGGGCGAGGTGCTGGATTTCTCCGACATCCAAAAGCCGAAGGTGGACAAGCATTCGACGGGCGGGGTCGGCGATAAAACGTCCCTCGTCCTGGCCCCGCTCGTCGCCGCCTGCGGCGCGGCTGTCCCGATGGTTTCGGGCCGTGGCCTGGGCCACACCGGCGGGACGCTGGACAAACTCGAATCCATCCCAGGCTATCGCGTGCATCTCTCGCTCGCGGAGTTTCGAGACGTGCTGGAGCGAGTCGGCTTCGCCATGATGGGGCAGACCGCCGAGATTTCGCCCGCAGACAAAAAGCTCTACGCGCTCAGGGACGCGACCGCGACCGTGGAGGCCATCCCGCTCATCGTCGCCTCCATCATGTCCAAGAAGCTGGCAGCGGGGCTCGGCGCGCTCGTCCTGGACGTGAAGACGGGCAGCGGCGCTTTCATGGCCGACGAATCGGACGCGAGGGAACTGGCCCATGCGCTCGTCGCCACCGGAAACTCCTGCGGCGTTCGTACCGAGGCGCTCCTGACCGACATGAACCAGCCGCTCGGGCGCGGCGTCGGCCACGCCATAGAGGTGCGCGAGTGTATAGAGATTTTACGCAACGAGGGAAGCGAAGGGGCGCGCCCCGTTCAGGAGTTATCAGTCGAGTTGGCGTCGCGCATGGTGGCTCTCTCGGGTACGGAATCGTCGCTCGAAGGGGCGCGCCGGAAAATTCAGGAGGTGCTGGAGACGGGCGCGGCGCTCGAATGCTTCCGCCGGAACGTGGAGGCCCAGGGCGGCGACCCTTCGGTTTGCGACGACGCGGCGCGACTTCTTCCTTTGACACCGAACGAGGTTAGGGTAGAATCCCCGCGCACCGGATTTGTCAGCGGGATTGATACGGCCGAGGTCGGACATGCCATCGCCGAAATCGGCGGGGGCCGTGTCCGCATAGAGGATTTGATTGACCCGGCGGTCGGCTTCGCCGTCGAAGCGAAGATCGGCGACCGCGTCCTGGCGGGCGATGTCCTGGGACTGCTCTACTGCCGCGACGAAAGTCAGGCCCGGACCGCCACGGAGCGCATCCGCTCCGCTTACCGTATTACTGACGAATCCGCATCCGCCCCCACACTGATTAAGGAAGTTATTACGGTATGAAGTCTTCTCGCTGCGGGATAGTTTTAGCCCTTCTCTGCGCAGTCGCGCTCATCGTCGCCGGCCCTGCCTGTAACATGGGAGCCAGGAGCGAGGCGGACAAAGATAAAGTCCACGTCGGGATAGTCTTCGACATCGGCGGCAAGGACGACCGCTCCTTCAACGCCTCGGCCTGGGAAGGCGTCAAGAAAGCTGGCAAAGATTTCCCGATAGTGCTTCGCGATGTGGAACCGGGCGACCCCACTTCGGTCGAGCCCGCCATCCGCGCCTTCGCCGAGCGTAACTACGACCTGGTCATCGGCGTCGGCTTCGAGCAGCAGCCCGTCGTCGAGCGGGTCGCCAAAGATTATCCGAACGTCAACTTCGTCATCATCGACGGCGTGATAGACCTGCCCAACGTGGCATCGCTCGTCTTCAAAGAGCATCAGGGCTCTTACCTCGTCGGGATGATCGCGGCCATGAAATCCCAGACCGGCACCATCGGCTTCATCGGCGGGATGGACATTCCCCTGATTCACAAATTCGAGACCGGATATGAGGAGGGTGCGCGCGCCGCCAACCCGAAGATTAACGTGGTGGCCAATTACGTCGGCGTGACTCCGGCCGCCTGGAACAACCCTGGGCAGGGGAAGGAACTGGCCATCGCGCAGATAGGGAAGGGAGCGGACGTAATCTTTACGGCCGCCGGCAATTCCGGCCTCGGCGCGTTCGACGCCGCCGAGCAGCAGAAGAAGTTCGTCATCGGCGTGGACTCGAACCAGAACTGGGTCAAGCCTGGTTACGTCCTGACCAGCATGGTCAAGCGAATCGACAACGCCGTCTACCAGATCGTCGCCGAGCGCGTCAACGGACAGTTCAAACCCGGCGTCCACGTCTACGGCCTTGAGAACGAGGGAATCGGCTACGCCATAGACCAGTACAACGAAAAACTGATTCCCCCCGAAGTGCTGCAAAAGGTCGAGGCGGCCAAGCAGGACATCATCAGCGGGAAGATTCAAGTGACCGACGCGATGGCGAAATAGTAGACAGTTTTTAGTTTTCAGCTTTCAGAAACAAGCTGCTCGCTTTAACTGAAAACTGAAAACTAAAAACTGAAAACTCTTTATGATCGAACTTAGAAACATTACCAAACGGTTCGGCGCAGTGCTGGCGAATGACCATATCAATATCAAGGTCAGGCCGGGGACGATTCACGCCATCGTGGGCGAGAACGGCGCGGGCAAATCGACAGCGATGCGCATTGCTTACGGCTTTTACACAGCCGACAGCGGCGAGATAGTGGTTGACGGCCAGGTTCGCCAAATCTCTACGCCGCACGACGCCATCGCGCTTGGCATAGGCATGGTGCACCAGCACTTCATGCTGGTCGAGCCGATGACCGTGGCCGAGAACATAGTGCTCGGCGCGGAGCCGGGCGCGGCCACTGCGCTTGACTTGCGAAAGGCTGCGCGCGAGATAAGCGCCCTTTCGGAAGAGTTCAGGCTCTCCATCGACCCGAACGCCACCATCGAGAGCCTCTCGGTCGGCCAGCAGCAGCGCGTCGAGCTGTTGAAGGCGCTCTATCGTCAGGCGCAGCTCTTGATTCTGGACGAGCCGACGGCCGTCTTGACGCCGCAGGAGGTCGAAGAGTTCTTCGCCATCCTGCGCCGGATGCGCGAACAGGGCAAAACGGTCGTCATCATCACGCACAAGCTCTCGGAAGTCCTGGCTATCTCGGACGACGTGACGGTGATGCGCGACGGGCGCGTGGTCGGCGAGGTCGAGACGGCGAAGACCAACGCGGCGGAACTGGCCCGCATGATGGTCGGGCGCGAAGTGCTGCTCAGAATCGAGAAGACTGCCGCGAAACCGGGCCAGGCGGTCCTGGCAGTGCGCGAACTGGCGGTGACGGCGGCCGACGGCACGCGGCGTCTCGACGGTGTCTCGTTCGAGGTGCGAGCGGGTGAAATCGTCGGCCTCGCGGGCGTCGAGGGCAACGGCCAGACGGAGTTGATCGAAGCGTTGTCGGGTCTGATTCTGCCTCCGGTGGCAACCGGCGGCGTCGAGTTCGAGGGGCGTAACATCCTGGGCGCGTCCGCGCGCGCGCGCAAGGAGATGGGCATCGCGCACATCCCCGAAGACAGGCACAGACGCGGCCTGCTGCTTGACTTCGACCTTTCGGAAAACTCTATCCTGGGCGTCCACTACCGGCCGCCCGCTGTCTCCCAGTTGGGGGTGATTTTGGATGACGCCGCCATCCGGCAGCGCGCCGAGCAGGTCATCAAGGATTTCGACGTGCGCCCGGCCAATCCGGACTTGCCCGCGCGCGCCCTGTCGGGCGGCAACCAGCAGAAGCTAATCATTGGCCGCGAGTTTGACCTGCGGCCCAAGCTGCTGCTCGTCTCCCAGCCGACGCGCGGCGTGGACATAGGCGCCATCGAGTTCATTCACCGCAAGCTCGTCGCGCTCAGGGACGCCGGCTGCGCCGTCCTCCTCGTCTCGGCCGAGCTGGAAGAGGTGACGGCCCTGTCCGACCGCCTCCTGGTGATTCACAACGGCCGCATCGTCGGCGAGGTTGATCCGCGCGTGGCCACCCCCGAAGAGATCGGGCTGTTGATGACGAGAGGACACTGACTATTGCGGATTGTGGATTGCGGATTTCGGATTGAGAGAGCAACTATTCCCTGCTCTTAAATCCGCAATCCGCAATCCGAAATCGAAAATT
>DATEMM010000226.1:0-22514 GCA_035275605.1 Pyrinomonadaceae bacterium | reverse complement strand
TTAGGACACGACTAGTAATTTGAAAAGTCTTGACCCCCATGTTGTTTAGAAGATAATGTCTTTCTGCACTTCAATATGCGCGAATAGCTCGCCTTTCAGCAATGACAATGCCTGCGCGCCGTTTGATTCGGGCGTTGGCTGTCTGTTGAAAAGTTTAGCGCCTTTATTCTCTATCCGTGTGGAGAGGAATGATTATGTCGTCAGACGAGCAACATGAGTTTCCCCGCTGGGAGGAGTTGTACCAGGGAACTCCTATAGAATACATGCCCTGGTTCAATCCTGAGCTGGATGATGATCTCAAAATGGCACTGGACGAACTGGGATTGCAGGGCGGGAGCGTGCTTGACCTCGGCACAGGGCCCGGTACACAGGCTCTACAACTTGCGCGCCGGGGGTTCAGCGTGACGGCGACAGACATCTCAGAAGCGGCCGTCAGTCTGGCCAGGGAAAAGGCTGAAGAGCAGGGACTCAAAGTCAGATGGGTGCAGGATGATATACTCAACACTCGCCTCGACCGACGATTCGAGCTTATCTTCGACCGGGGCTGCTTCCATGTTATCGCTCCCGATCGGAGGCCGGATTACGTCAGGATAGTTGGTGGGCTACTGAAGGCAGGCGGCTATCTATTCCTGAAGTGCTTTAGCCGCTTACAACCGGGAGAGCAGGGGCCGTACCGCTTCACCTCCGAACAGATTCAGGAGATATTCGGAAGCCGGTTGAGAGTTCTCTCTATCAAAGAAACAGTTTATCAGGGCACGTTGGATCCACTGCCAAGGGCGCTGTTCTGCGTGTTGCAGCGTGAAAGATAAAGACAGCGGCCTCCCTGGCAATCGATAAAAGTATGAAAATTATCCTGGTCATTGTCCTTAGTGTCTCGCTACTGGCAATCGCTTGCTCTTCCGGCCGCGCACCTTTCTCGGCGATACCTCTTCCGCCCGCGGCGGAGTTGGCGAACCCGGAAGGCCCGGAAGAGGTGCCGATTGACTTAACACAGAGCGACATTTGGGATGCCGTGCGGGATAAATATGGAAAGCCGCGTATAGAAATCTATGTCTTACCCGCGGAGGTGGATTGGGCCAAGATTACACAGTTTTATGCGGAGCGTCTGAAGGGCGGCGACTGGCAACCCGAGCAGAGGTTTTCAAGAGAGAAGGGGTACTATGAAATGGTTGGCTGGAACCGTGGAGGGAGCTCCAATCAGCAAGCGTTAGTCATAGCGTACCTGGAGAAACCGGAAGGGGTGAGTAGAAATTATCTGTTGGTTGCGTTGGCCCCGGAGGAGGGTCGCTAATGGACAGGCAGTCCGGGAGTTGTGGAATCCTTACACGTCAGTCCGGCTGCCGGTTAAATTAGCTTGACTGGAGAGGCGATCATTAATGCCGCACTTCATCATTGACTGTTCAGAAAATATCCTACAGCAAAAATCACCTGACGAGATAATGCGGGCTGTATATGATGTGGCCGAAGCGACAGGGCTGTTTGCTGTGGACGACATTAAAGTCCGGCTGCGTCCTTACCAGTATTTTAAGTTGGGAGCAGGCAAAACAGATTTCATTCACATCTTCGGGAATATTATGGAAGGCAGAAGCCTTGAACAAAAAGCCGATCTTTCAAAGAAGATGATTGAACGACTGAACGAGATGTTTCCAAACATCTCAATTCTTTCAATCAACATACGTGAATTTGAGAAGGCGACATACAGCAACAAAGCCTTGGTTCATCCGCTGAACACGACAAATGACAGGCACTTTGATATTAAGAGCTAGGCCGCTCTCAAGACCTCAAGCGTCATAACAACCGCCTGCGCCCGACCGCGAATAGCGCAGCTTTCATACGTGCCGTGAGATGCTTAATTTATGAGTGAAGTAAAAGTTGTCCCCCACAACCCTCAGTGGCGAGATGCATTCGAGGCGGAAGCGAAACATGTTGCCGCCGCGCTGGGCGAGAACGTGGTGGCCATCCATCACATAGGCAGCACGGCCATTCCCAGCATATACGCAAAACCCGTGATTGATTTCTTAGTTGAGGTCAGGGACATCGCTGAAGTGGATGACCGCAGCCTGGCGATGAAGTCACTCGGCTATGAAGTGATGGGCGAGTTCGGCATCACGGGTCGCCGGTACTTCCGTAAAGACAACCAGGCGGGAATCAGGACGCATAACATTCACACGTTTGAGGCTGGCACAGCCGAGGTGGAGCGTCACCTGGCGTTCCGCGACTACATGATCGCTCACCCGGAAGATGCACAAAGGTACAGCGAGCTAAAGAGGCGGTTGGCTGATGAACATCCGCAGAGCATGGACGGGTATATGGATGGCAAGAATGGTTTCATCAAAGAGATGGACCGGCGGGCGGCCGAGTGGCGTACATCGCGAACCAATCAGTAAGCAGCCGCCTATAATTCAACCAGAGTGCTCTGATAGGATGGCTTACGTGCTTGTTTTCGCTGATAATGTTGGCTGCTGCCAGCGCGCGCCCGATTAACTCGGGCGGCAGGCCGCTTCATTGCAGCTTTAACTTTTCACTCTGCTAAACATGAGGACTCGTGCCATGCAAACCAACGAAGCCTCGACCGCGACGAATCCTTTTCTGCAAGGCAACTTTGCTCCCGTTCGCGAAGAGGTCACGGTGGGCGACCTGATGGTGACGGGCAAGCTGCCGCCGGAGATGGACGGTATGTTCGTGCGCAACGGCCCCAACCCGCAGTTCCCGCCGATCAAGCATCACCACTGGTTCGAGGGCGACGGGATGCTCCACGGCGTGCGAATCCGCAATGGAAGGGCGAGCTATCGCAACCGCTACATTCGGACGCCGTACTGGAAAGCCGAAAATGCGGCAGGCCGTTCGCTCTACGGAAGTTTCCTGGACCCGCCCACTGTTCCCCTCCTGCTGCGTCTGATACGCAACCGGCTCAATCGCCTCCCCATGTTGAAGAACACGGCGAACACGGCCCTCATCTGCCACGACAATCGGTTGCTGGCCCTGTGGGAAGGGGGCGAGCCGCATCAGATTCAGGTCCCGGACCTGGAGACGGTCTGTCCCTACACTTACGACGGAAACCTGAAGCATCAGTTCACAGCCCACCCGAAGGTGGACCCGGCGACGGGGGAGATGCTGTTCTTCGGCTATAGCCTGTTCAAGTCCTCCGTCCAATACAGCGTGGTCAGTGCGCAGGGGGAAATCGCCAGGACCGTCGCCATTGGCCTTCCCAGGCAAGTCATGATGCACGACTTCGCCATCACGCCGCGCTACACACTCTTTATGGACCTGCCGATAACGTTCAGCCTCAAGCGTATGCTGCGGGGCCAGCCTTTGATGAAATTCGAGCCGGAGCTGGGCGCGCGTTTCGGAGTCCTGCCACGGCACGGCACGGGCCAGGACATTAAGTGGTTCGAGGTCTCCCCCTGCTTCGTGTTCCACACGCTGAACGCGTATGAAGACGGCGACGAAGTGGTCCTGCTGGCCTGCCGTACAAAGGAGTTCCCAGACTCATTCTTCATGATTCCACGCACGCAAGCGGGCGATGGCGAGATGTTCGGCGAAGGGTTTGCGCCCGTGATGTATCGCTGGCGCTTGAACCTGAAGGCCGGAACCACGCGGGAAGAGGCGCTCGATGACGTGTCCACTGACTTTCCAAGGATCAACGAGGGGCTCGTTGGAAGCCGGACGCGTTATGGCTTCACCGTGAACATAAATGAGCCTAACGAGCTCTTTAAGTACGACTTTGAGCAAGGCAGGAGCGAGCGCCACGACCACGGCAAGATGCGTATTGGCGGTGAAGGCGTCTTCGTGCCGCGACCAGGCGCTACAGCGGAGGACGACGGCTGGCTCGTGACCTATGTACACGATGAAGAAAATGGCACAAGCGAGTTGATTGTGATAGAGGCCGGAGACTTCAGCGCGCCGCCTGTGGCCCGTGTGAGAATTCCGGCGCGCGTGCCCTACGGCTTTCACGGAGCGTGGGTTCCAGGCCAGATGCTGGCCAACGGTTAATTATCATCAACGTGCCCGTATCAGCGTCGTGTGCGCGCCCGGTTGATTCCGGCGACAGACGCTCCATGAATGGTCGCAAGTATGAAAATAATAGCTAAAACAGGGAGTCACTTTGATCGTGACGAAGAGGCTGCTCATTCCCTGATGCGCGATCTTCTTTCGCGCCCCTTGTTCGCTCATCTCGCCACAGCTTCTGAATCGGGCGCGCGCTCGTCGCCGGTCTGGTTCCTCTGGGAGGAAGGCTCACTCTGGATCATAGGGAACTATCGAACAGATTCTTTCCCGAAGCGGATTGAGCAGGACCCGCGCTGTGCCATCGGCATAGTAAATTTCGACGTGGCCACAGGGCTCGTCCAGCATGTAGGCTTTCGCGGGCGCGCTTTTCTTCAGCCTCATGACGAGGAAAGGGTGAAGCGGTTATTGAGCCGCTACATGGGGAAGCTGGACAACTGGGACCCGCGCTTCGTCGAGATACTGGGTGATGAGGATTACATCTTCATTCGCTTTGAGCCGGGGACGGTGGTGGTTCGCGACCAATCGTATCAACTGAAGCAGGCAGATTAATGAAATGGCACATTACTGGGGGCGAAACTCCGGCATCCAGCGCAGCACTTTGTAGTGCGGGTCAAGGACGACCGAATCAACTTTGAAAGGGACAATCCATTCGAAGGATATTTGCTCGCCGACGATTTCGACGGTCTTCAGTAAGCGACGCCCGGTGCCCGATAGCTCAACTTCCAAATTGGCCCTGTAGTACGGCGCGGGCTGCCTGACGACTACGCGAACCACCTTGCCGGACTGTTCCCACGTGAGCTGATAATCAGGTGCGCCCGTGCGCTCGAACCACTGCTCGAAGAACCAGCGAATGTCCTGCCCCGCGCCCGCTTCGATGGCTCTCTGAAATTCCTGCCAGGAGGTTATCTGATTGGCCTTCTCCTTTACGAATCTTCTTAAAATGGCGGCAAACTTCGCGCGCCCTATTCTGCGCGACAGCATGTCGAGGAGAATAAAACCTTTGGAGTTGGCGAGCGTGTGCATGGTCAGGGTGTCGTTCTGGTTCTTTGGCTCATACGTCGTCAATGGGAAATCCTTCCGTGTTGTTGCCAGCCGGAAATAGGTCGCCGCCGACTGGCCCTGGCCAGAAGGCTGATAGCCCGTGCGTCTGAACCTCTCGGCGGCTTGATGGCCTTCAAGCTTTTCGGTGGCGAGCAGTGCGCCAAACTGTGCCACCCCTTCGGAGAGCATCATCCTCCCGGTCGTCCCGGATTTGGTCCTAATCAAATCGCCCCACCACTGGTGCCCTATTTCATGCGCCCAGTATGAGAGATCGAAATCTTTATCAAAGACGGAGGCGTCCGCCAGGATGAATCCGAACTCGCTTGTGCCCAAAACTTTACTGCGGAAATCAACCTCGACGAGTGAGAATTCCCGGTAGGGGAATGTCCCGAATAAACGTGTGAGAAAATTTAGCGCGCTCGCGCAACCGTCCAGGATTTGCCCGGCACGCTTGCTCGGTCGAAGCAGGTATAAAGCGAATGGGGTCTTACCCGCCCGACGAGTGACCGTGTATTTACCGCTGGCGAAGCCGAATTTCGACGGCTGGGCTATTTGAAAGATAAACTCTCCTCTTGCCCGCTGCTCTGCTGTGCCGAGCAGCCTGCCGTTCGAGATTACAGTTTCGCCCGTAGGAACCAGGAAGCGTATTGTGCCGGTCTCACGATTACTGAAAGAGGTTTGCGGGTACCATAATTCGCCGCCGCCGCCAGCGAAGGAGCCCTCCGGGCTGATGTTGAACTGCGGCGAAGGCTCAACGGCTGAGACGTAAGAGAATTGGACGAGGGCGAACTGCCCTGCGGGAACGGGCCTGACAAGCCTCAACGTCCATTTCCTGTCACCATCCGAACCGTCGTTGTCTAATCTGGCGGCGGGTGCGGCGATTTTCGGTTCCAGCAGTTGCGCCGTCAGCTTCTCCATCCGCGACCAGAGTAAGAATTCTATCTTGTCTCTCTCTTGATTCGCGGGCGGCAGGCTCACTGTGCCAGTCACTTGAATTCGGCGGGCGTCGGGCAACACCTTAATGGATAAATCGTAGCGGGCGAATTGTTGGGCAGAATCATCCTGGGCGCGTAGATATGTGGCAGGGCCGCCGAACGAGGGGGCTAGAAAAGAGAGAGCCAGGAAGAGAACCGCCTTCATGCGAAGCAGCTTACTACGCGAGCCGAGGCCAAATCTTGCATGGCTCAAGCGTTTTGGTATGGGCTTAGCGCGCGCGGAACAGTTTCCGATACTGGGCCGGCGACATCCCCGCGGCCCGCTTAAAGGTTCGAGTGAAGTGGCTCTGGTCTACGAAGCCTGCGGAGAGAGCGATTTCACTGAGCGGGGTGTTGGAGGCGGAGAGCTTGAGGCAGGCAAATTCGATTCGACGGCGGCGTATGTACTCGCCTGCGGTACACCCGTAATAGCGCCGGAACTCACGGGCCAGGTGCGTCTCATGCACGCCCACCAGCCCCGCCACTTTTGAAAGAGTCAAAGACTCGGAGAATTGCTCATGCAGATATTCCCGCGCCTGGAGGAGCCAGCGCGGGGGAGCGAGCCTCGGCCGGTTCGCCGCCGCACGGGTCGCCTCGCCCAGGATTTCGAGCGCGAGGCCCTCGATTACTAACGGAGAAAGCTCGTCCAACTGGCGAAACTCCCTGTAAAGCTTCGCCGCCAATTGTGCCAGCAGCCCGCCCTGCCAGGTCGCCGGTCGATTTAATATTGTCGAATGCTGCCGCAGGCGCTCCACCCAACGCACGTCCAACTGTAGATTGAAGCAGCGCGCACGCGTGTGGAATTGGTCCGAGTGGGCGTCGTCGGCCGGGTGGAATATCAAGGTCGATGCCCCGCAGGTGCGCAGCCCCCTCCCCTGTCGCTCGGTAAAGCTACCCTGGAGGACGAAGCAAAAGTAGGCGGAGGAGTGCGAGTGTTCAGGCAGCTTGAGGCTCTGGGCATACAGGGTTTCCGTCAAAGTAAATCCGGCGACCGTGCTGCGCCTCGCGACAGTTCCGTACAAAGAATTGAAGTGGAGTTGCATCTCCCTTAACTCGCCGACGCGTGAAGTAACGCCACGATTCCAGTCTCCTCTATGTAAACACCAGGCCCCCTGAATTTATGGCAGCGATTTTGTTTCTAGCCGGGCGATGGCGGCCCCGGCTGGATAGTGGTTCAATTTGAGTGGAAAGTATAGCTCAAGCAGGTTGCTGCGCGGCTGTAGCGGGGTTGATTTATAAACAGCTCTCTGTGGCGGTGAAAGATGTCAATGTTGTTGTAGCAAAGGCTTCCCGGTATGATGCAGGCGGCCGCCGGAGAGGGGGAAGCGTCCGGGCGTTTTTTTTGTGATGACTGTTGATCTATCAAATCTGGGCTGGGATGAATTCTTCGAGGCCCATTTTCAACCTTACCGCGCCGACGGCTTCGAAGCCGCCCGCGTCGTGCTCGAATACAATCACCTCTACCGCGTTCTGGGCCAGCAGGGTGAGCTGCTCGCGGACGTGGCTGGGAGGCTTCGGCACGAGGCCGCGGGCCGCAGAGACCTGCCCGCGGTGGGTGACTGGGTCGTGGTGGAGCCGCGCCGCGAAGAGGCCAGGGCGACGATTCACGCCGTCCTCCCGCGCAAAAGCGAGTTCGTCCGCAAGGCCGCCGGCACGCGCACCGAAGGGCAGGTCGTCGGGGCCAACATAGACACTGTCTTTTTAGTCACCTCGCTTAACCAGGACTTCAACCTGCGCCGGGTCGAGCGCTACCTGGTTATAGCCTGGGAGAGTGGGGCCAATCCCGTCGTCGTCCTGAGCAAAGCCGACCTGTGCCAGGAGGTCAAAGAGAGAATCGCGGAGATCGAGGCGGTGGCCGCGGGCGCTCCCGTTCACGCCATCAGCGTCGTGAGCAACGACGGGCTAAAAGAACTGGCTCCATATTTCCGCCACGGGCAGACGGTGGCGCTCCTAGGCTCGTCCGGGGTGGGGAAGTCAACTCTGATAAATCACCTGCTCGGCCGTGACGTGCAGAAGGTGAGGGAGATACGCGAGCACGACGGGCGCGGCCAGCACACGACCACGCACCGCGAGTTGATTCCACTGCCGCAGGGCGGCCTGGTGCTGGACACGCCGGGCATGCGCGAGCTGCACCTGTGGGACGGTGAAGAGAGTCTCCAACACGCCTTCGATGATATTGAAGCCCTGGCCCGGAGTTGTCGCTTCAGCGATTGCCGGCACAGGGACGAGCCAGGGTGCGCGATTCGAGAGGCCCTGGCCGACGGAACGATTGAGGCCGCCAGGTATCAGAGTTATGAGAAACTCCAGAAGGAGCTACAGCACGTGGCCCGCAAGCAGGACGTCAACGCACAGCTTACGGAAAAGAAGCGTTGGAAGAAACTCTCACGCCTGGTCAGCGAGAGAGGGCGTGCTAAGCGGAAGTAAAAGTGGAAGGTCATGAGGCGACAATTAAAAATAACTGTTGACAAGGTGATTTAGGGGACTATAGTATCCGCGCCGTTGTCGGAAGTTATCCTCGTAATCCAGTTGGCGAAGCCCTCACAAGGTCCAGTCAATTCTATTTGCCTCTTTAGCGATCAAGTCATCACGCACAGTCTCTTTTGTGAGAATACCAGTTTAGTCCGCGGTAACAATTTCCAGGTCGGAGAAAATATATCGTTCGGAGTTAAGGGAAACGGTCTTGAGTAAACTCTCGTAGGAGGGCATGACAGTGAACGTCGAGTTGCAGATCAACAACAGCACGACCGCGGCGACGCGGTTCGTCACGTGGGCACCGTCCCCGTGCAGGATTCGCGTGACCAACCCGTCAGGGGCCACGCCGCCCGCCGTCAACGTGAAGCTCACCGGAGTCTCCGCGGCCAGCGCGGGGGCCGTCGTCTTCCGCCAGGGCACGACGGGGCCGTTCTCCGATAGCCTGACCTTGCCGGTCCCGGTCAACGGCACTTCCGTCCGGTTCTTCGTCGCCGGCAAATTCGGGCGGCCCAGCGTCAACAACGAGGACGTGACGATAGAAGCACGCGACGGGACCACCCTGGTCGGCTCAATCAGGTTGATGGTACGTATCCGAAAGGACGCCAACAAGCTGACGCCTGGGGAACGCGACCGCTTCATCTCGGCGCTGGCACAGCTCAACAATCAGGGAGCGGGGCGCTTCGCCGACTTCCGCGACATGCACACGGACGCGGGCGACCTGGAGGCGCACGGTGGACCGGGGTTCCTGCCCTGGCACCGCGTTTACCTGCTCGATCTCGAACGCGAGCTTCAGGCGATAGACCCGAGCGTCTCCTTACCTTACTGGCGCTTCGACAAGGCTGCGCCGAACATTTTCACGCGCGAGTTCGTGGGCGTCTCCGACAACATAGGGACCGTCCAGTTCAGCCCCACCAACCCGTTGCAGTTCTGGAAGACGGATGGCGTCCAGGGGATTAACCGCCGGCCGCACTTCGATACCGCCAGCGAGCACCCGGACCTCTTAACAGAGGCGCAAACGCTGGCGCGTGGCACTCTGTTTCGGCAGTTTAGGGAGATGCAGGGCAATCCGCACGGGACGGCGCACATACACTTTGGCGGCTCCATCGCCAACATCGATACGGCCGCGAAAGACCCGCTCTTCTTCATGCTTCACTGCAACGTGGACCGGCTCTGGGCGAAGTGGCAGCGAGCGGTCGGGCGCTTCAATTCGTTGCAGGCGTCCTCCTATGACACCAGGCCCACGAACCGGATTGGCCATAGGCTGGATAACACCATGTGGCCGTGGAACGGAATCACAGGGGGGCAGCGGCCTCCGACCGCTCCGGGCGGCACGATGGCCCCGTCGCCCTGCGTCGCCGCGCCCGGCCTCCAGCCTAAAGTGCAGGACAGCCTTGATTACCAGGGCTCCATCAACGCCGTCGCCTGCATGGGGTTCGATTACGACGACGTGAAATTTGCCTAACGTCCCTTGCGCGAGGAGAGCGAAAACCATGACCAAGAAAAGTAAAGCCGCAAAGAGCCAGAAGTCGGCGTCGAAGAAACAGGGCGCGGAGAAAAAGCCGTCCCTAACTTTCTCGATGGTGGCAAACAGCCAAGGGACCGTCAGCCAGCGGGTCGATGCGCTGACGGAGAAGCCCCTGGCCGCGGTCAAGAGCGACAAAAACCTCCAGTCGGTGCTGAAAGTCTTACGTAATGAGAAAGAGCCGTTGAAGGTGCGGCTCGCTGCACTGCAAACGCTCCAGGCGGCGAGTTTCAGCGTAGACGTCTTCGAACAGTCCCGCGGCGATTACATAGCGACGTTGCGCGAGATCGTGGACGACCCGGACCCGGAGCTGCGTCAGCGCGTGCTCGGCATCCTCGCGCGCGAAAAGGACGGGTACGCGCAGCAGAAGCTCATAGAGGGGTTGCAGCATCCGGAGAAGCAGTTGGTTCCGCCGGAGAAGGCTCTGCAACTGCTCAGTTATGACGTGCACGCAAACTCCTACGCCGTCGCGCGTGAGGTGGTCAGCAAGCCGCCAAACGAGGTCGCGAGGCGAGAGGCGCTAAGATTGCTCGCGGCCGACGCTTCCTCCGCGCCCCTATTCGAGAAGATTTTGCGTGACAAAGATGAGTTGGCCGAGAACAGGCAGATCGCTGCCTCCGCGCTGCATGCGCTCAAGCCGGAGAAACTTCAGGAGAACGCGCGCGAGATTCTGCTGGACAAGACGGAGTATAAAGAGATCAAAGCCACGAGTCTGACCGCGCTGGCACAGTTCGGCGACGAAGACGAGATTCGAAAGGACAAGGCTCTATTGAAGTCCGTGGACCGCATGAGCGAAGAGGGAACGACGAAGGTCAAACAGACCGCCCGCCGTTTCCTCAGCAAGTACGAACGGTAATAAGGGTGTCAGCAGATGCAGAGTGTCACGACGACGGGCGCGCTATCTGAGTCGCAGTTCGCGGCGCTGGTGGACGCGCTCACCGCCGACCCGGCCGGGCGCGGGCAGTTGGTGGAGCTGCTGCGCGAAGACCACACGCTCTATGACCAGCGCGGCACGTCAACGATTGTTCGGATGCGCGGCTGGGTCCTGCTCGCCCTCGCGCGCTCGGAATTGTCGGACGCCGAGCTGATCTTCGTGCTCGAAGAACTCGAAACGGGGGTGGACGTCTATCTGGTCGCGGCGGCCGCGCGTGCCCTGCGTTCCTACCCGCGCCCCACGGCGGCCTTCGCGCCCCTCTTGATGCGCGCCCTCAGTAACGTCCGCTACCACGACGAGCCAGTCTCCTTCAATAACTATGGTGAATACGCGACCTCGTCCACGGGCACGAGCGCTGTTCGTGAATTGCTCGGGACGCTGGCGTGGCTGGGGCCGCACGCGCGTGGAGTGCTAAGCGAGGTCGAGTCGCTGCGCGCGCGCCACGGAGGGCTCCCCAGAAAACTGCTGAAAGAGATCAACCGGGCCATAAAAGCGATTCAGGGAACCGGCCAGGGAGAAGGGGAGGGTGCGGACGCGTGCTGCACTCTGCCGGACGGCCTGGGCAGCACGTTCTCCTGGGCGCTTGGAACACGTCGCAGTTCTGAATCAATCGAGCGAACCGTCTTCGAGGATCAAGACGGCGCATCCCTAACCTTCAAAGAATTCTTCCGCGGGCATCCCTCCATCGTCGTCTTTTTCTACACGCGCTGCGACAATCCGTTCAAGTGCTCGCTCACGGTCACTAAGCTCGCGAGGGTCCAGCAGTTGTTGGAGGCGCAGGGACTACATGACCAGATACGTACTGCTGCGATTACGTATGACCCGGCGTTCGATCTGCCGGAGCGTCTTCGCGGTTACGGGATAAACCGCGGCGTGCGCCTGGACGAGGGCCACAGAATGCTGAGGGCGGTTGACGGCATCAACGCGCTTCGCGACCACTTCAAGCTCGGGGTCAACTTCATAGAGTCGCTGGTCAACCGGCACCGCATAGAGGTTTACGTCCTTGACGCGGAAGGGCGCGTCGCAGCCTCCTTTGAACGCCTGCACTGGGATGAGCAGGAGGTCACGGAGCGCGCCGTAGAGGTGTTGAAGGAGGGGGCCGGGGCGACTCCTGAGGAATCCGAGCAGCCTGCACATTCTGGCACACGCCGGAAGATGGCATCGCCACTGTTCGGGACGCTCGCGTCGCTCGGGGTGGCGTTCTTTCCGAAATGCCCTATCTGCTGGGCTGCTTATATGAGTGTCTTCGGGGTGGCGGGTTTGCAGCAGATTCCGTATTCCCCCTGGCTGCAACCTGTGCTCGTCGCCGTGATGCTGATTAATCTGGCCAGCGTTTGGCTGCGCGGTCGTTCGACTGGACGCATGAGCGGGTTTTATCTGGTCAGCGCGGGCGCGCTCGTCATCCTAGCCTCGAAGGTAGGGCCGGGTTGGGAGAGCGCAGCCGTCTGGGGCGTCGCGCTGACGCTGGCGGGCTCGCTGCTCAGCGCGCTGAGCATCAGGAACAATCGTCTAGCCGCTGGGGATTGAACCCGCGCCCGTGCTCCGTCCTGAGAATCCAGCAAAGGCGTGCCCCTCCCTGGCAGGCGACGGGTCTCTCTACATCTCAAACCGATTCGCACACTTCCTCACCCTGCTGTGTCACATTTTAAATTCATTTTGACTTCAATCTGAGTACGTAAGTGCTCGGAGCCCTGTTTTCAGGGGAACGGTTCGCTTCAGGGCGCGGTATTGCCATGAACCGTACAGACTAAAAATCCCCGGCGTGCCATAGTTACAGCTAAAGCGGAAAACCAATCCACGATCTTTCGGCCGGAGGAGGCGCTCGTCCGCCCTCTGCTCCGAGCAGAATGTGTGAAGCCGTAAATAAGGGGGAAATCAGTATCTATGCTTGCAATGAATTACAGGGGACCGAGGCGGGTCCGCATCGATCAGAAACCGGAGCCTGAGGTCCTGCATCCGCAGGACGCCATCGTCCGGGTCACGCGTTCGTGCATCTGCGGCTCTGACCTGCATCTTTACAATGGGTCGGTGCCGGACACGCGCGTCGGCATGACGTTCGGCCATGAGGTTACGGGCGTGGTGGAAGAGGTCGGCCCGGAGGTGCAGAACCTCAAAGCAGGTGATCACGTCCTGGTGCCATTTAACATCGCCTGCGGAAAATGCGTCTTCTGCCAGCAGGAGCTTTACGGAAATTGCCACGAATCGAACCCGGAGGCGACCGCTGTGGGCGGCATCTTCGGCTACTCGCACACGGCAGGCGGATACGACGGCGGGCAGGCCGAATACGTCCGCGTCCCTTACGCAGACGTGGGCCCGACGGTCATTCCCGAAGGCATGGACCCGGACGACGCCGTGCTGCTCACGGACGTAGTGCCGACGGGCTACCAGGCTGCGGAAATGGGCGGCATTCAGCCGGGCGACACAGTAGTGGTCTTCGGAGCAGGCCCCATCGGTATCATGGCGGCCAGATGCGCGTGGCTTTTCGGCGCGGGCAGGGTCATCGTGATCGATCATTTGGAGTATCGCCTGGAATTCGTCAGGGACTACGCACCGTGCGAGGTTTACAATTACAAGTCGCTCGAAGATGTCGTGGTCTTCCTAAAGCGGACCACGGACTGGCTGGGGGCAGACGTGTGTATAGATGCCGTTGGGGCAGAGGCCACGGGCCGCGCTATGCAGACGCTCCTAGGTAAAACTCTACACATGGTCGGCGGGGCGGCGACCGCCCTGCACTGGGCGATCAACTCCGTGAAGAAGGGCGGAATCGTTTCTATCGTCGGCGTGTACGGGCCGATAGACGCGCTCGTTCCGATCGGGAACGTGGTGAACAAGGGGCTGACCCTTCGCGGGAACCAGGCGTCGGTGAAGAGACTGCTGCCGCGACTGATTGCGCACGTGCAGAATGGCATCCTCGATCCGAAAGCGCTGATCACACATCGCATTCCTCTGGAGGAGGTCTCGGACGCCTATCGAATGTTTTCAGCCAAGCTGGATAACTGCATCAAGCCTGTGTTGATCCCGCCGTCGGCCAGAAACTAAGGAGGAGCCGCCATGAAAGAAAATATGGAAATGGAAAATAGAGTTATAGAGCCGATGCAGGTCAAGGGGTGGGGCGTGGACGCCAATCCGGATAACGACCCAACCTACCCGATGAAGAATCGCAACAACGGGGAGCACGCGGGCTACAGTTGGGAGCGCCCGCCACAGCAGCCCGTAGACGTAGAAGTCCTGCACTCCAACGAGCGGCCGAACGTCTCGGCCGCGTTCGGGACATCGACGCCGCCCTCGGGTCTGAGCGGGGTCTTACGCCGCTTCGCTTTCAATTACAGCGAAAACAGCTACGGGCACTGGCTGCCGCTGATGCTGGCCGACCGCGTGAACATGGTGGAAGGGGTTTTGGAAGATTTGGCGAGTGGACGCGTCCCAAACGTCTTCGAGGAACTGGGCTGGAAGGCGGAGTGGAAGCACAACAGAAAAAGCCTGGTGACGCGGGTCGCCGTCGGGGCCGTCATCGCCACGGCCGCCATCACCTACCTGCGAAGCCGCAGGGGCAATTCAGAGTCGGAGGAATAAGGCTCCTCTGACGAGTTGGCCGTGAACTCCGGCGGGCAAAGGGGGAAAGTTACGTGGCTAGCTCATCGAGAATCTCTCTCGATGAGCTAGCCACGTCGTTTACATTAGGTTGCGCGCTCCTGGACCGAACAGCCGCCCTGATTAATGTAATTATCACACCATCTTCCGCCGCCTGGGCCAGGGGCGTCCGGGGGCCATCATCTGACCGCAACGCAATCATCACATAAACGCCACCCACGCACCCTACATAATTAGCATATCCTATTCTCACGTTGCCCCAATACTCACGGGCTTGTACTGCCTTCCTATCTTCGTGCGGGAGAGAAGATAGCAATACAGGCATCTCCGAAAGCAGTTATCCCTCTGTCAGGAGATGTCGCGATGAATTATCCTCAGCTCACGCGAGCGGACGTTACATCCGTCGAAGTAAGATGTCTGCGGGAAGTGGTCAAAGTAATCAGTCTCGTCGGGCGGAAAACACACCCCGAGGTTTTCGCGCACGTGCAGCCGCACGCTCACGCCACGGCTAACCTGGCCCGGCGATTCGCCGTCGCCTGCGGGTGCGTCGGCAGAGGAAACGTACCTAGACTGGATGAGATGGAGGCCGCCGCCTACGTCCACGACGTAGGCAAATACTTCATCGCGCCCTCGCTCCTCTTAAAACCCGGCGAGCTGGACGAAGAGGAGCGCGCGGCCATCTCGCTGCACTCCGTTCTGGGAGCGACGGCGATTTCCAAAGTTCCCGGCATCACCCGGACGATTCACCAGACGGTGCTCCATCATCACGAACATTGGGACGGCAGCGGCTATCCGGAAGGGCTCACGGGAAGTTCCATCCCGCTGGTGGCCCGCCTCGTCGCGGTCGTTGACGTCTACACCTCTTTGCGCTCAAGGCGCTCCTACAAAAGGACGCTCACGAAACGAGAGGCGTTCGACACGCTCGCGGAGATGGCCGGGCGCGAACTGGACCCAGGGTTAGTCGGCGACTTCGTTAAGTGGGCGAAGTAAGAACAAGCAGCAGAGGGCACGAGCGCGCCGTCACTAAAGAAATCTGAAAGTGACGGCTGAGGGCTTGGGGCCCGATCGAACGAGTCGTCCCGGCCCCGCGCTCGGTGGTAGGGGTCAAGCCCTATGATTCTTTTGACTATGGGAACGTTTACGGCGTGTCGGTCCGCTTCTTCTGCACGAATTTGACCTGCCTGAATCTCGTCCCGGTCCATTCGAGGTAATAGATTCCGCAAGGCGCGTTTTCCGTCTCCAGGTCGCCGCCTTTGAATCCGTTCAGGACGAGCAGGCGGCTGTTGGACTTGTAAATAAAAGGCTCGGTTTCATCAGGAAATTCACAGAAGCCGAAGCCTGCGCCCGCGAGTTCTTCGGGGAAAAAGACCCTCCCGTTGCGCGCATCAATTATCGCGCTCTGTGAGCAGTTGGTGCCGCAGCCCCAGGTCGTCAGGATGTAGTGCCCCGCGAAATTGACGCCCTCCTTCGCGGCGTTGCGCAGGTTGGTGCGGAACATGCGCGCATCTTTGTGGCTTCTCAGGTTGACCGTGACGTTCCTGATTCTCTCGACCCTGGCGGCGTATTGCGTAAAAGCAGGCGTCGTTGACTGGGCGATGCCAAGCGAGACGAACGCCGAAAAAAGTGCGGCCAGCAGAATGATTCTAGTCCTCATTTTTCCCTTTCCAGATGTTGTTGACTATCAGCGGGCATTATTTTGAAGAGCAAGGGGACTGTATGTTTAATACTCGGCTGGCGTCAAGGCGCGTTAATTCATTTGTCGAACGGCCTCCACAACCTCGCGCACGGCCTCGACCACCATCTCCGGCCGGTCATGCTGGATGTGATGCCCGCTCCGTTCTACCAGAATAAGTTTGCCCCTGGTTGACCTGCTGACCAAATCCACCTGGAGCCTCTTGGCGAGTGGGAAAAGCTCATGTTCGGATGCGGGCAGGAGGGCGACGAGGGGCCGGTCGCCTAAAGATTTTTCCGTAGCGGCGGCCTGCGCCCAGCTTTCGTCAACGGCCGACCACTCGCGCCGGACAGCGTTCAGATATTTTGTACTGGTGGCGATGGCGCGGTAAGCAGGGGGGTACCTGGAGTCCGCGGCAAAGATAGGGTTAGAGGCAAGCACAAACCCAGCGAAGAGCCGCGGGATTCCCAGGAAGGCTGTTAGCAGTCCCAGTTTCAAGTAGCGCGGCATAATGTTCCGGATGGAGTAACTTTCGTTGGCCGAATCGACGTGCACGAGGCCCACCACCTCTTCCGGAAACTGGCTGGCGTACAGGCGCACGTTCAAGCCCCCGAAGGAATGTCCGACCATGACGTAGGGCGGCTCGACCCCGGCCCTGTAGAGAAGCGCGTGCAGGTCTTTGACTATCTGTCGGCTGGTGCGGGCGGTCGGAGCCGGGTCGCTCCAACCCAGGCCCGCGCGGTCGTATGTGCAAACGCGCGCGAACCTGGCTATCTCCGGCTGCACAAGGCTCCAGCCGAGCGAGCACTCGCCTATGCCAGCATCCATGACGACGGTCGGCGCTGCCTTCGCGCCTTCGGGCCGCTCCGAGCACTGTATGTGCAGGCAGTAGCCGCCGACGTCAATTAATCTGCCGGGCGGCGGATACATCCTCTCCGCCCGTCTGCTGGCGACGAATTGGTAACTCGCGCCTGCAAGGGCCAGCAAAGCGGCCAGGGCGACCGCCGCTACCAGTAAATCAAGAAGGAGATTTCCCGTCATCCGAAAAGTGTTCCCCGAAGCCTGCGTTAGAGTTTTATTAACGGCGCAAGAATCCTGCCCCGGTCCCGGCAAAGTAAAAGGGGGGGCGCGCGCGAATTATAATCTCCTGAAGCGTGGATTGTAGCGGCTTTCATTATCCTTACGGCTGGGTTAGATTCCATACCGTTGGTTGCGCTCAATTAATTCGAGAGGTTAGAGCCCTTTCAGTTCGTGCTGATGAAGATGAGTGACTCAAGGGTGGAGAGCATCATTTACAGGGAAGCGACCGTGGCGGATTCTCCGGCGGTGGCACGGGTGCACGTGCGCTCCTGGCGTGAGTCCTTCGCCGGAATCGTGCCGCAAAGTTTTCTGGATAAGATGTCGGTCGAGCAGCGCACTGAAGCCTTCGCCAAACGGTTCTCCGAAGCTTTCTACGGCATGTACGTGGCCGAGGCAAAGGGCCGAGGCGTCGTCGGGTTCGCGGATTACGGCGAGCCGCGCGACGACGTTAAAGGGTACGAGGCGGAGCTCTTCGCGATCTACCTTTTGCCGGAGTACCAGGGAAGAGGAGTGGGCAAAGAGTTGTTCCGCCTGATCACGGAAGCGCTCGTCAAAAGTGGAAAGAACTCCCTGTATCTGCTGGCGCTGGAAGTGAGCCCCTACAGATCGTTCTACGAGAAGCTGGGCGGGCGCATGGTCGAGCACCGGCCCAAAGAGATCGAAAGAGTTGGGTTCGACGTCGTGATGTACGGCTGGGACAGAATAAGATGAGGTCGCCACTACGCGGCAATCAATCCTTATGAATCTTGCGCCGCAGCGCGTATTTCCTGGCCAGCCTGACGGGGCGTGTCAGGTAGTATAGAAAGCGCAAAGGGCGCGGCAATTCTATAAAAGTCCAGTCCTCGAAGGTCGGCGTCAGGGCCAGGCGAAGATGGAACCTGGCCCTGTCCCGCAGCCCGTCCAGTGCTCTCGCGGGCGCCAGATACTGAGAGACGTTTCCCCTCCCGCCTGTGCCGGGGAAAAGCGTTCGCTCGACCTCGGAAGCGAGCTCCGAGACTCCCTTGCGCGCCTCCATGTCGTTGGCTACTTTCTCCGGGACGTTCGCTCCCAGCAGGTCGCGCGCGAGCAGCAGGCTGACATCGAGCATCCGGCTAGCTTTGGCTCTCGCGGCCTCTCTACGAATCCTCTCCCAGTCAAGGTCAGGATGAGCTCTGATCAGCCCGGCCACGTCGCAGAGCTGGCCTAGCTCCTTCCAAAAATCTTTGCCCGCATTGACGCACAGAATCAGGAGGAGGTCTTCCGGTGAGAACGACTTCCGCCACGCATCTCCGATGGAGACGGGTTCGAGCCTCTCCCACACGCTCTTGGAATCCAGGCGCAGCGGAAAATATGTGGGGACAAAGCCCCAGTGTAGCTCCAGGTAAATCCTTTCCCGCTCGCGCACGAACATCATCTGGCACTCGGTTTTGAGAAAGTCCGCCTCCTGCTCCTTCGTCAGCTCGTGCTCTCTACTGTAGCCGCGCTCGCGTAACAGGGCGGAAGCCCTCTTCGCATCGCCCAGGCGAATGAAGATGTCCAGATCGCTGAATTGTCTGTAGGCCACATCTCCGTAGAGATGTATGGCGAGCGCCGGACCTTTGTAAGGGATGCACTCGATGCCGTTTCTCTCAAACAGACGCAAAACCTCTCGGAGTTCCTCTGTGAGCGAATGATTGCGAGCGGCGTTCAGGTAAAAATAGTCGCGCAGGCGCTCCATGAAAGGTGCCGGCACAAGGTCCGGCGAGAGGGAAGCGAGACGCCTGTAGAGCAGGGGCATGACCTTGTGCCGGAGCGCGAGTCGCAGCAGACCATCCCAATCAACCTTCGAGTCGAGCAGTGTTTCCTGAAGATGATCTCTTTCTTCCTCCGGGAGCGGGCTGACGCAGTAAAGGAGCACTTCCGCTTCCGAAGGAGCTTCCCGTTTTGCGCCTCTTTTGCCTGTGAGAACCATTTAACTCGCCAGTCCGATTAAGCAGGATGAAAGGGTCTTTTGAGGGCGTGGATATTCTTATCGAAAGGGGCCGTTTTGTCGTCAATAAAGATTGACCGGAGGGCGCGCCCGTGCTAGCCTCCAGCAACAAAAGCTAGCCCGGTGCCCGGACCCTATCAGTCCTAAGTGTGGGCTCGCGAAACCCGACGCCCGGAAAGACACATCTCTGACTGTTTTCGAGCACCCTTTGGAAAAAGGATGCGTTATCTCATTTCCTGAAGATAGCACATGAGCGCTGCGGACAAAGCATTCATCAAAGGCGAAGACTTGATGACCCGCAACATCGCTGGCGAGACCCTGATCGTCCCGGTCAGGAACCGCATCGGCGACCTCGATTCCATTTACACTATGAATGAAGTCGGCTCGCGCATCTGGGAGTTGATTGACGGTCAAACCTCTGTGAGCCGGATCGCCGACCTGATTAGCTCCGAGTACGAAGTGACGCCGGAAGCGGCCGAGCGCGACGTGCTGGAGATGTGTGATTCGCTCCGCGAGGCGGGCTTGATTCGAGTTGCCGGAGGGGATGAGGCTTAGGATGGAGCTGCTCGGCTACAAGGAGTTCAGCGCTAATGTGCACGGACGCGTCCGCTCGCAACGAATCCCGACCGAAGCCATCTTGGAGGCCACGCACCGCTGCCCCTTAGAGTGCGCGCACTGTTACAACAACCTGCCGATGGCGGACCGCGAGGCGCGACGCTCGGAGCTAAGCCTTCAGGAATATTGCCGCATCCTGGATGAACTGGCGGAGGCAGGGACGCTCTGGCTGCTCTTTACCGGCGGGGAAATCTTCGCGCGTCGCGATTTCCTGGACATCTACACCTACGCCAAGAGAAAAGGTTTTCTCATCACGCTCTACACCAACGGCACGCTGATTACTCCAAGGATCGCCGATTATCTTTCGGAGTGGCGCCCCTTCAGCATCGAGATCACGATTTACGGCAGGACGCGCGAGACTTACGAACGGCTGACGGGAGTCTCGGGCTCCTACGACAGGTGTTTACGCGGCATAGAGCTTCTAAAGCAGCGTGGCCTTCCCTTGAAACTCAAGACCGTGGTCGTGACCATCAACAAGCACGAGGTGCTTGAGATGAAGCGCTTCGCGGAGGAAGAGCTGGGAGTCGAATTCAAGTACGACTCTTTGATGAACCCGCGCATAGACTGCTCTGACAGCCCGCTCGCCGTGCGCTTGAGCGCCGAAGAGGTGGTTGAATTCGATTTGGCGGACCCCGAAAGGGTTGGGGCCTGGCACACACTCGCCCCGGATTTAGAGAACCCTGTCGATTGGGGCGACGACATCTATCACTGCGGGGGCGGAATCAGCTCGTTCGCCGTTGACCCGGAAGGGATGATGAGCATCTGCGTGCTCTCGCACTCGGACGTTTACGATTTGCGCCGTGGGAGTGTCAAAGAGGGGTGGGAGAGTTTTCTCTCCAAAGCACGCGCCAAAAAAGCTACGCGGCCCTCTAAATGCCGGACGTGCCAGATCAGAGCCTCCTGCGCGATGTGTCCGGCCAACGGGGAACTGGAGAACGGCCACGCCGAAAGTCCCGTCGCCTTCCTTTGCGAAGTCACGCACCTGCGCACGCACGCGCTCGGGCTCCCCGTCCCGCCTCACGGGGATTGCGAATTTTGTGAGGGCGGAAGTCGTTACGCGGATTTACTGCGGGCGGCGGAAAAACTCCGGGCACGCGCGCGCGACGAGAGGCTTGAGGTCACACTCAACCGCTACTTGCCCGTCGTAGCCGACCGCCAGAGCGGCGTGCCCGCTTGCTCGTCTTGCTCTCTCTCGAACTGATTAAGGCAGAACTAAAGTTATGAACGAATCGCCAAAAACAGAGACGCCGGAACAGCCGAAGAAGCCTTACCGGAAGCCAGTTGTCAGGCGCGTCGAGCTGAGACCGCAGGAAGCGGTGCTCGGAGGTTGTAAGACTTCCGGGCAGACCACGCCCTGTCTGGTGAATCCCGGCAGCGCCGTCGGCACCTGATTCGATTCCGAAGCCGCCCGACGCCTGAAGAATTCTGAAGAACGGTTCCGACAGTGCTCTTTCGCCCGGAGAGCGCGCGTCGGACCTATATATTGACGTTCCTTGCCCCAGATGATTACAGAGCTGACGAAAAAGGCCGCTCGACATCTACAGGAAACATCTACGGATGTTTTCATCAAGGTCGCAGACGTGACGTTTCGGCTGGTCGGGGGAGACCCCTCGCCGGAGGTCGTCGGGGCGATGAGCCGATTCGTCGTCGATACTTCTTCCGACGCGGAAGTGACGATTCATACGAGCTGGGGCGAGCTGGGCGAAGAGAATCACGGGCGGCAGCTTTTTGATTCGGGAAGCCTCTGGCAGTTGTACGAGGAAGATGAAGGCTATCGCTTTCGCCTGGCGGGCGTGCGCCCTGGGCAGAGCACCTACAAGATCGCGCGCTTCAACCGGGAGTTCACCAGGGGCGAAGTCGTCTGCGACCCGCGCCGCACAGCGCCGGACGAACCCGTCTACCCGCTTCAGTACCCGCTTGATGAGTTGCTCATGATTAACCTGCTGGCGCGCGGGCGCGGCGTGGAGTTTCACGCCTGCGGCGTGAGCGACGAAGGCGGGAGACGCGGCTACCTGTTCGCGGGCCACTCGGAGGCTGGTAAGACCACGAGCGCGCGCCTGTGGCAGCGGCAGGGTGGCGTGGAGCTTCTGAGCGACGACCGGATTATTGTGCGCGAGGTGGGCGGCGAGTTCTGTATGTACGGCACGCCGTGGCACGGCGAAGCGGAGATTAGCCTTCCGCTTAAGGTTCCGCTGACTCACATCTTCATCCTGCGTCACGGGGAGCGCAACGAGGTCAGGCCGCTCGGAAAGGCAGAGGCGGCGGCAGAGTTGTTCGGTCGCTCGTTCCCGCCCTTTTACCATCCAGGGGGGCTGGACTTCACGCTCGAATTCTTAGACCGCCTGACCGGGGCCGTGCCGTGCGCAGAGTTGCGCTTCGTGCCGGACGAGAGTGTGACAGAGTTCGTTCGCGGCCTGACCGTGTAGCAGGCCGAAAGCATTGAGAGCAAAAAGAGTGTTCTTAGACCTCAGCACAGAGCTTCTACGGCGTGGCTACAGCGTGCGCTTTCGGCCCAGGGGTTTCAGCATGCTGCCCACCATCAGGGACGGCGAGGCAATCCTGGTCGAGCCCGTAGAGGAGGAAGCCATCAGGCGCGGCGACATCCTGCTCTACAGGACTGAGCGCGGCGTCATAGCTCATCGCGTGGTGGAGATTGT
>DATEMM010000225.1:0-5229 GCA_035275605.1 Pyrinomonadaceae bacterium | reverse complement strand
AACCTTCAAGACCGGCGTCCACTCGACGCGATAAATCTTCACGAGCGCGTAGTCCCCTGCGTTAGAGGTTTCGAGCGCCGCCGCCAACTGTTCGGGACTGCTGAGGCGCACGCCGTCAACTTCGAGCAGCGTGTCGCCGCTGAGGATGGGCGTCGGGTCCTCCGTCTTGTCCTCCTTGACGAAGAGGGCTGCGCTGAGCGGGCTATTCGGCGCGACGCCTTCGATTCTCACGCCGCGCCCGACGACGCGCGCCCCCAGCGTGTAAAAGACGTTGACCATGCAGGAAGCTATGAGAATGAGGGCCAGCAGGCGAAAGATGCGGCTCCCGCGTACATTCCCGGCGACGACGTAGGCGATGGTAAAGAGGCTCACAGTGCGAAGCCTCGGAAGCGAGGCCGCCTGGTCGTAGGAGAAAAGAGAAGAGATGACTGTCAGGATTACAAAGCATAGGAGCGCGTAGTCAACGGGCGTGCGCGGCCAGACTGGGCGCGGGCGAAAGAGAAGCCGCGCCGCCCAAAACAGCATGGCGCTCGCCCAACAAATCTGCGTCGCAGCAATCGAGTGCGGCGCTGAAACAGCGAACAGTACGAGCCAGAAGATAATCGCACGGTCAAGCCACACAGCCGCCGCGCTCTCCTTGTGAGCTGTGCGGGGCACGGCCAGAGGTTTCTCTGCGTTCTCGGTGGCGGGCGAATCCATGCTTGCAAACGTTCTTTTCGGGTTAGAATGTCCGGCGGATTATATTCGACTGGCGGGAAAAGAGCATGCGTAAATCAATCCCGGTCCTCGCGCTCGTTGTCGCAATGGCCTTTAGGGGTCTGCCCGCGCAGGGGCAGACCCCCGCACAGTACCTGGAACAGGTCAGGGCCATACAGGGCCGGGCGGAAGTCGTCGCGGCCTTCAATTACATAGACAAAGAGCGCCATGAGATTCTTGAGGAATGGGCCGAGCTGACGGAAATCAATGCGCCCTCCGGCAAGGAGCAGGAGCGGGCCGAGCGTCTTGAAAAGATTCTGAAGAAGCTCAAGCTCAAAGAGATTCACTACGACTCGGTCGGAAACTTGATCGCCGTCCGCAAGGGCACGGGCGGCGGCCCCAGGGTGGTCTTCGACGCGCACATGGACACAGTCTTCCAGCCAGGGCTGAAGATCAAGACGAAGATTCGCGACGGGAGGATTTATGGCCCAGGTGTGGGCGACGACACGCGCAACATAGAGGCTCTGCTCGCCAGCATACGAGCGCTCGACCACGCGCGCATCAGGACGAAAGGCGACCTCGTTTTCGTCTTCACAGTTGACGAAGAGAGGGGCTTGACCGGGGCCGAGCACTACGTCAAGGAGAACAAGGGCAAGTTCGATTACTACGTCGCGCTCGACGGCGGCTACGAGGGCTTCACCTACGGCGGCATAGGAATCAACTGGTATCGTCATCATTTTCTGGGGCCGGGCGGGCACACGCGCTCGCGCACGCCGCCCTATTCCGCCGCGCTGCCGCTGGCGCGCGCCATCTCGCGCATCTACGACTTACCCGTTCCCTCAGATCCGCCCTCGCAGCTCAACGTAGGTATGCTCGGCGGCTCCGAGGTCGTCAACGCGAAGGCGGCGGATGCCTGGTTCACCGTTGACCTGCGCTCGACCAGTAATGATGTGATCCGCGACCTGGAGAAAAAGGTCGCGGCCATTTTGAGCGAGGAGGGCGAGCGTGCGGGGATGACCGTCAAGACAGAGCTGCTCTCCGCCTCGCCCGCGGCCACCATTGCGGGCCACCGGGACTCGCCTCTCGTTCGCCTGAGCGAGGCCGTGCACCTGGCGATGGGCTTCATCAATCCCCCGATTACTGAAACGGGCTCGAACAACTCCAGCGCCGCGCTCCTCGCCGGCATCCCCTCCATCTCCACGGGCGCAGGCCCCTGCGGTGACAGCCACGCCCTCACAGAGTGGTGCGAGATTGAGCCGTTCTACAAGGGCACGAAGAAGATCATCCTGCTCGAACTGGCGCTGGCACAAATCAGTGCGCCATAAAATTCCCCGGCCCGGACAAAGACGCCAAAATGATTAACCCATCCGATAAGCAGATCATCGACACAGCCCGCCTGCGACTCGTCCCCTGCCGGCTTCAACACCTGGAGGCTTACCTGCGCGACAGGCGTGAGCTTGGCCGCCTGCTCGGCATCACGATTTCGGACGCCTGGCCGGAGTTCCCAGACACTATCCTGCGCGTGTATGAAGGGCTCAAGGCGGACGCTTCGCCGGAGTGGGGCTATCACCTCTTCGTGCACGCAGAGGACCGCGCGTTAGTCGGCGAGGGCGGCTACAAGGGGAGGCCGGACCGCGAGGGAGTGGTCGAGCTAGGCTACGCCATCGTCCCTGAATACAGGCGGCGCGGCCTCGCTCTGGAAGCCGCCAGGGGCCTTGCCGACCAAGCCTTCTCGCACCCTGAGGTGCGCGTCGTTCAGGCGCACACGCTCAAGGACGGCGTCGCTTCGATCAGCATCCTGAAGAAACTGGGCATGACCTTCGCTGGCACAGCCCAAGACCCTGACGAGGGAGAAGTCTTTCGCTGGCAGGTGGAGAGAAAAGACTATTTTTCACACGGCGAGGAGAGAGTTCAGTAGGCGTCGTCGCCGCGCAGCATCACTGGAAGTGTGCGCAGCAGGATTTTCAGGTCGAGCAGGAGCGACCAGTTCTCTATGTAGAAGAGGTCGAGCCTGACCATCTCGTCAAACGGCAGGCGGTTGCGACCCGAAACCTGCCACAGGCCAGTCAGCCCCGGCTTCATGTCCAGGCGCTTGCGGTGCCAGAGTTGATAAGCCTCGACCTCGTAGGGAATCGGCGGGCGCGGCCCCACCACGCTCATGTCGCCGCGCAGAATGTTGAGGAGCTGCGGCAGCTCGTCCAGACTCAAGCGCCTGAGCCAGCCCCCTATGCGCGTGATGCGCGCGTCCTTGACCAGCTTGTAGGCCGGGCGCTCGCCTTCAACCATCGTCGCCTCCGCTTGCCCGGCGATATATTTTTGCTGGTACTCCCTGTGCGCCGCGTCGTCCGCGTTGACGCGCATCGTGCGGAACTTGTAGAAGAGGAAGATGCGCCCGTCCATGCCGACGCGCTCCTGCTTATAAAAGACCGGCCCGCGAGAGTCCAGCTTAATCAGGACGGCGATGACGAGCCAGAACGGGGAGAGGAGCGCCAGCGCGACAGAGGCTATGAGAATGTCTGACGCGCGCTTGACGACGCGCGCTCCACCGGAGAGAGGCTCGCGGAAGAGCCGTATCATGGGAAGAGCGCCGATCTGGTCAATCTCCGTCTTGCGGGGCAGGCAGTTGAAGAGGCTCGGCGCGATTCTAAATTCCACGCCGCGCCTGCGGCCCACTCTCATCATCACGTCAAAGAGCGAATCGCCGGAGACTCTGGGGTCCGTGATGATTACTTCGTTGGCCCTGGATTCGCGAATCGCTTCCGGCAACCCCTGTATGTCGCTCACCACTGGCACACCCTCGAACTCCGAGGGAACCGTTTCGTCAATCACCCCGTTCTCGACCACGCCTATGACGCGGTAGCCTAAGGACGGGCGCTCTCTCATCTCCCTGATGCAGAGCGCGGCCTCGGCCCCGCGCCCGACCACCAGGGTCGGAATCAAATTCACGTCGCGCCGCCGCGCGAAAGTCTGCGCCGTTCGCACCAGGAGGCGCACCAGCCCAAAGGCCGCGAGCGCTAGAAAGAAGTCCAGGACGAAGACGCCGCGCGCGTAGGAGAAGGCGCGGTATTCGAAGCCGCCGCGATAGAGGAAGGTAGCCGCCACGATGAGCAGTGAGCCTATCGCCGTCGCCTTGAAGACGCGCACGCCGTCTTCCACGAACGAGAACTCGCCGCGCAGGCGGTAGAGGTCCAGGTAGTAGAGCGTCAGCAGACGAATCAGCAGGACGAAGGGAAGGAGCGCGCCGTATGGGGCGAACTGCCGGCTCCAGCGGAAACTGCCGTCCACAAAGCGCGACAGGATGGAGTCGCCCTCGCGCAGGTAGAAGGCCGCCATAAACGAAAGGGCCGCGAGCGCCAGGTCCGAGATGACGAGCGCTGCCTTGACGACGGGGATGACCCAGCGCGGCGCGCGCCCCCCGACGCTCACCGCGCGGGCCTCAATCGCCGGTTCTTTCAACTGCTCGACTCTCATCTTAGTGAATGGTAAACGGTAAATGGTCAATGGTAAATGGAGAAGACCGCTCGTCTATTCACCATTGACCATTTACCACTCACCAAGAATCAGGTCCAGGACCTCGGCGCGCACCCCTAGGGCGCGGCGTGCGTGCGCGTCTCTCTTTTTCTCCATCGGCAGCGCGTCCAAATCCGCGCGCGTCTGTACGCGCCTGAGCCGTCCTTCGCGCACCAACTCCTCGTCAATCGCCGCCCACCGCCCGGCGTAGATGGTCGCCGCTGGAACGCCGAGCGCCGCCGCCTCGCGATTCATGGTGCCGCCCGCGCTGACGACCAGGTCGGCCGCCGCGATGAGGTTGGCCCCGTCCAGGGCCTTTCCAGGGAGAATCATCTTCCCGCCGTATCCTTCGCCGTAAGCCGCGCGCTGGGCTTCGGTGCGCGCCAGCAGGATAACTTTCACGTCCGCTCGCACGGAGAGTTTTTCGAGCAGCTCGCTAAATAGCTCGTTCTCAAAGCGGTGATAGAGCGCGTCACGCGCAGGGGGACGGACGACGACGAGCACGTCTTTTGTCTTGACGCCAAGCTCGCGGAGCGTCTCCGCAAAGCGCGGATTGGGCGTGAAGTCCGCCAGGTAAACGTCCTCTTTCGTCCCCGCGTAGCGCCTCACTTTTCCGGCCCTCGCGCCGTAGCGCCTGAGCGCCTCTTCCGGAAAGGAGCGCGGCACAACGACGCGATTGGCCAGCCTGAACGCCAGGTGGTTCGCCGGCTGGTGCTCGTAATCCATCAAGGTCACGCTCCTGATGCCGAGGAGGCGCGCCGCCGCCACCTGCGAGTAGGAGTTGTGACTGACGGCCAGGTCGAACCCGCGCCCGCGTGCCCACTTGCGAAGCGTCCGCGAGCGCCCGACCAGATTCCCGGCTTTGCCCGCGAGGTCGCGCCCGCCGTGCCCACCCACTGGAACGACCGCGAGTCCGGCGGCCTGTGCCATTTCAATCGTCTGCGCGAAATCTCTGGCCGTCGTCTCGACCTCCGCGCCGCGCTTCTCGAACTCAGGAATCAGCGCGCGGAAAAAGGGCACGTG
>DATEMM010000224.1:0-3178 GCA_035275605.1 Pyrinomonadaceae bacterium | reverse complement strand
CGTGGAACTTACTAAAGGAAAGGGACTCAGAAATGCTCCGCGCCCAAGAGAAGCGCATGAGGGACGTCATGGCCCCGATCCGCGAAGACATCCATAAAAGTCTTGAGCAATTCGTCATGGTGCGCGGAATAACGCTGCTGCTCGATTCCAGCAAGACGGCCTGCGTCGTGGGCTGCGACAAACAGGCCACAGCCGCACTGGACATCACAGAAGAGTTCATTACCGAGTACAACCGCCTCAACCCTTAAAGGCACGTCCCGGCAGGAGAAAGCAAACGGCCCGGTGGACGGGCGGTGAATAGAACTTGGGCGACCAACTCTGCTTCCTATAGATTTCCCATCACCTTCCCTCGCAGAATAACCAACCGTGCCTGATGATGCAGAGAGACCGTTTTATGCTGAGTATGCGTGGGCATACGACTTTATCATCACGCGCCCAATCACGCGCGACTGCTCTTTCATAGCCGAACAACTCTCTTCGCGCAGGGTCAATGGCGGGGCCGGAATTCTGGACGCGGGGTGCGGCACGGGCCGCTACGCGCTGGAACTGGCGCGTCTCGGATACACGCTCACGGGACTTGACCTCTCCGCGCAACTGCTCGCACTGGCACAGCAGCGCACGGCGGACGCCGGACTTCACGTCGCACTGGTGCGCGGCGACATTCTGGCCCTGCCCTTTACTCGCCAATTCGACGCCGTTCTCTGTCGCGGCGTGCTCAACGACCTGCTTGATGACGGGAGCCGTCAAAAAGTCTTTGCATCCTTCGCGGGGGCGCTGCGTCCCGGCGGAGTGCTCATTCTGGATGTACGCGAGTGGCACGCGACCGTCGGTAAGAAGAGCAGACAGTCCGTCTTTGAGAAAGCCGTAGAGACACCGCTAGGCGTGCTCACTTTTCGCAGCGAAACTCACTTAGATTATCGGACCCGGCAGCTTCACGTGACTGAGCGGCACGCGCTCAAGACAGAAAGCGGCGAAACGGTCGTGCCCTATGATCTCCTCATGCGCTGCTGGACGCGTGAGGAATTAGACAATCAGTTCGCGGCGGCGGGGTTCGTGGCCGTAGATTATTTCGGCGACTATGACGGGGAGGCTTCGCCTGGGGCGACTGATCGCCTCGTCGGCGTTGCGACTCTCGGCTAAGAAGATTTCTTTCCGGTCTCTGTAGATTCACAAGCACACTCGACTTCTAATCTTTAGCGAGTTCGCGGACGTGTGCGCGGACGGTATCGCCGAGCGTCCCCAGGTTGTAGCCGCCTTCCAGGCACGAAATCAGACGCCCGTTGCAGGCGCTCGCGGCCCACTCCCTGGCCGAGCGCGTCAGCAGCGTGAAATCGTCGTCGGTCAGCAACAACTGCCCTAGCGGGTCTGCTTCGTGCGCGTCGAAGCCCGCCGAGATGATGACCAGGTCCGGCTTGAACTTCGAGCCGATCTCTTCGAGCGCCGCGTCGAACATGCTCCGCTGCTCCCGCGCGCGCGTGGCTGCGCGAACCGGGACGTTCAGCGTGTAGCCGCGCCCGCGCCCAATCCCCGTCTCGCCGCGCGCCCCCGTGCCCGGATACCACGGATATTGGTGCATGGAGAAGAAGAAGACGGACGGGTCGTCGTAAAAGATGCCCTGCGTCCCGTTGCCGTGATGTACGTCCCAGTCCAGGATGGCGACGCGCTCAATCTCAGGATATTGAGACTGTGCGTAGCGCGCGCCGATGGCGACGTTATTAAAGAGGCAGAATCCCATCGCTCGCTCGGGCGTCGCATGGTGTCCGGGCGGGCGCACGGGGAGAAAGGCGTTGGCCGCCTCGCCTCGCATCAACGCGTCCACCGCGCGGCAGACGCCGCCGGCGGCGTAGAGCGCAGCGTCCATCGAGCGCATGGAGACGGGCGTGTCCGCGTCCAGGTAGCCGAGCCCCTCGCTCACGGCGCGCTCGACGGCCTTGTAGTGCTGCGCCGTGTGACACGCCTGCACGGACCCGCGCGTCGCTGCCTCCGGCTTTAACTCCGTGAGCTTCTGCCACAACTCCTCGTCCCCGCTGAGAGCTTTCATCACGACCTGGTAGCGCTCGGGCCTTTCGGGGTGCCCCTCGCCCGTGTCGTGCTCCGTATAAATCGGGTGGTGAACAATCGCCGTTTTCATGCTACGGATTATGCGAGGCGCGTGTGGCGAGGTCAACAAAGCGTGGCCCGAATCTTGAATGCGCGAGCCGCAACCCGAAGCTAAAGGCCGTTCCCTTCCGCCTCACTCTGCTTCCGACTTTCCGGCTCCGGTCCCTGAAATCTGTTTTCATTGCATACGCTCCGAAGCCAGGGCCGGTGAGGGTGCGGCTTAAGCTAGTCGGGTCGAAACCGTCAAAAATAGCGATTTTCCTGAGCTTTCGGCCCTTTAGCTCTCGTCCTGCCCCTTCGCGGAATACCGTTTGCTCAAGTCATGGCCGGGCATAAAGCGTACTCGCTTTTCGTCAGTCATTTTGAAAAAGGGCTTAAGCTACAAGGAGAGGTTCGCATGAAGAGAATTACAGGATGTCTGCTGTGCCTGTTCATGATCGCGGCGACGGTCTTGAGCGTTGACGCGCAGGAGCGCCGCAGGCGTTCACGCTTCGGGCGGAAGGCCCGCACGGTCGCCATCATCGGAGGCGGTACGGTGGCTGGCGCATTGATCGGCGGCAAAAAAGGCGCGGCCATAGGCGGCGGCGCCAGCACCGTCTACGCCATGAACAGAAAGGCCGCGCGCCGTCACTTTAAACGTGGCAACCGCCGCTGGGCGACCGTCGCCGGTGGAACGCTGGCGGGCGCTGGCGTGGGCGGGGCCATCGGACACAAAAAGGGCGCGGTCATCGGTGCCGCCGCAGGGGCTGGCGGCTCTTATATCTATACCAAGCGCCACCGTCATTACCGTCGTCGTTACTAAGCGCTTTCGGAAGCGCCGCGAGAGAGTATTGGCACACTCTTAGCGGCGCTTCCCTTAACCGACGCCGCAGACCTTTAATCAAACCTCGCGACAATCGAAGAGCAATCTTTTACAGGATGAGGAGAAAAACGTATGTCTTACGATGAGGAACAGCATAAACGAAGTCGGGTGGTGATCGAGACGCCGACAGCCAGACGCGAGGTAGTGCAAACCGTAACGGCGCGCGCGCCGGAGCGGCGCGGCGTCTCAACCGGCGTCGTCGCGGCGCTCGTCATC
>DATEMM010000223.1:0-4685 GCA_035275605.1 Pyrinomonadaceae bacterium | reverse complement strand
CCATCAGCTTCGACCACTCCAGCGCAGACTGGCCGCAGTAGGCCGTCGGGCAGGACTCGGAGACTTCCGCGAACTGTTCGGCCCAGGAGCCGTACACGTCTTTCGTCGAGGCGTAGATGAAGACGGAACTGGGCTGCATTCGGCGCAGGAGGTTGGCCGTGCCTTCGGCATTGGTCCGAAAGCAGCTCTCGGCCGCCGACGGGTCTTTGTCCAGATGGGCCGCCAGGTGAATCACCACGTCGTAGTTAGCCGCGAGCGCCGCGTCGTGCGGGTTCAGCACATCCAGGTGCGAGCGGCGCGAGAAATCATCCGCGCCGAAGAACCTCTGAACGTGCAACCCCAGATAACCGCTGCCGCCTGTGACGAGTATTCTCAAGTATTCAGTATACTTTCAATGCAAGCATGGATTAATCATCAGTGTTTGGCTCCACCCCGCGGGCCAGCTCACCCATGCGTATGAGGGCCTCGGCCCGCCCGATGGCGATGAGGATGTCGCCCGCGTCTATGATCGCGTCCCCCGACGGGTTGAAACTCATCTGGCCGCTCTTGCGGCGGATGGCGACGATGACGACGTTCAGTTCCGAGAGGATGTTCGTGTAGCGCAGCTTGTGCCCGGCGTAAATCGAGCCGTGCGTGACCTCTATCTGCTCGAAGCTCAAATCCAGGTTCTCGGCCGCAATCGAGTCCATGAAGTCCGCGACCGCCGGCCTCATCAGCGCCTGGGCCATGCGGTGGCTTCCCGTAATCGTCGGCGCGACGACGCGGTTGGCCCCCGCCTTGATTAGTTTCGGCTCGGCCTGTTCTTCGACGGCGCGGGCGACGATGTGCAGGCCAGGGTTTAAATCCCGCGCGATGAGGACGACGTAAACATTGTCGGCATCGTTCGGGAGGCAGGCGGCCAGGCCGCGCGCACGCTCCACGCCCACATCATGCAGGGCATCCTCCAGCGTGGCGTCGCCGATCACAACGGGTGCGCCCTCCTCGACCAGGCCGGAGACCTTCTGCGCGTCCTTTTCGATAACGGCGAAGGGGACGTTGGAGCGCTGCATCTCGCGTATCACGCGTGCCCCGACACGGCCTGCGCCGCAAATGATGAAGTGGTTGGTTAGCTTGCTCATCTCTCGTTGCCGCCGGCGCGTGCCGAAAGTGGCGATCATTTCGGACTGCACGATGGTCTGCACTGTGCTGGTCAGGATGTACAGGACGACGCCGACCCCGACGAACATGTAGAAGCTGGCGAAGACGCGCCCCACGAAGGTCTGCGGCGTCACGTCACCGTACCCGACGGTCGTCAGCGTCTGAATCGTCACATACAGGCTATCGGATAAAGACCAGCCTTCGAGCAGGTTGAAGCCGAGCGTGCCGAGCGCGACCGCCACGATGACGGCGTAGAGCGCGTACCGCAGGCGAAAACGCGCCCCTCTGACGAAGCGAGAGCTTCTTGACGACTTTAAACTCATTTCCCGAGAGCCGCATCAAACTTGGTCGGAAGCGAACCTGTCACGGTAGCGAAAAGGCGCAGCGAGTGTCAATTAAAGGTGGACAGGCCAGGGGTAACAGGTTACTCTTTTCAATGATAAGTGATGAGTGATAAGTGATAAGAAAAACCATCTTGTCTGATCACTTATCACCTGTCACTCATCACCGTTTTTATGCCTATTCGTCATCCTCCAGAAGACCGCGTTCCCCCGGTTGCTAAGAAGAAGAGCGGCGGCAAGCGCGGCGCGCGAATCGTCAAATATCAGCAGCCGCCCGTCGGTTTCTGGCGACGCACGGCGCGACGCATCTTCCGCCCCCCGGTCGTCATCGCCCTGGTCTTCCTCACCACCGTCACCATCGGCGTCCTGGGCTACTACTGGTACGTCTTCTCCAAACGCATTGACCAGCTCCTGAACGGCGAAATCTACACGCGCTCGGCCGGAATCTACGCCGCGCCGAAGCAGTTGTTCACTGGCGAGAGCCTCTCGGTTGACGACCTCGTCAACTATCTTAAGCGCGTCGGCTACGTGGAGAAGGCGCAGCAGGCCGACAGCTCGCGCGGGCGCTACCAGGTCAAAGGCGAAACCATAGAGGTCGAGCCGAGCGCGGAGATGACCATTGACGGGCAGCGCACGTTTCCTTCCCTGCGCGTTCAGTTCGCGCGCGGCGGGAAGGCGATTGCGGCCATCAACGATCTGGTGGGCGGCGCTCGTTACGACCGGGCGCAGCTTGAGCCGGAACTGTTTAGCTCCGTGACCGGGCAGGAGCGTGCCAAACGCCGCGTCATAGGCTTCAAGGATTTGCCCAAGCATCTCATCGACGCGGTCATCACGACCGAAGACCGCGCCTTCTTCGAGCACTACGGCGTGAACTTCCGCGGCATCTTCCGGGCGCTGCTTCGCCGCTACAACAACTCCGACCCGAACTCGCCCATAGCCCAGCAGGGCGGCTCCGGCATCACGCAGCAGCTCGTCAAAAACCTCCTGCTCTCTCCCGAAAGGTCGTTGCGCCGCAAGCTCGCGGAAGCCTACATGTCCATCATCCTGGAGACGAGGCTGAAGAAGGAGCAGATTTTCGAGCTTTACTGCAACCAGGTTTACCTGGGCCAACAGTCCGGGTTCTCCATCAACGGGATGGGCGAGGCCGCGAGCGCCTACTTCAACAAGGACGTCACGCAGCTCACGCTCTCCGAATCGGCCTTCCTGGCCGGGTTGATTCGCAGCCCGAACCGCTACAACCCCTACAAAGACCTGGAGACCGCCACCTCGCGCCGCAACCAGGTGCTCGACTCGATGGTCGAGACGGGAGCCGTTAGTGCCGAGCAGGCGGCCGCCGCCAAAGCGGAACCCCTGAAAGTCGCGCCGACGAAGGGACGCGTAGACTCGCTCGACGCGCCCTACTTCGCCGACTACGTGCAGAGCCAGTTGGGCGACGTCATACAGGAGCAGGGGACCGCGCAGCATCTCAGAATCTACACGACCATTGACATGGACTTGCAGCGCGCTGCCTACACGGCTGTCACCAAGCAGCTCAACGCGCTCGATAAGCTCTACGCCAAGAAGGTTCTGCCGGGCACTTTGCAGGCGGCGCTGGTCGCGATGAACCCGCGCACCGGCGAGGTCATAGCGATGGTCGGCGGGCGTGACTACACGAAGAGCCAGCTCAACCGCGTAACGGAAGCCAGACGCCAGCCGGGCTCCGTCTTCAAGCCCTTCGTCTACGCAACCGCTCTTAACACGGCCTTCGACCCTGTGCCGCGCATCATCACGCCCGCCAGTATTTTTAAGGACGAGCCGAAGACCTTCACGGTCGGCGACCAGGAATATTCGCCCGGCAACTTCGGCGACAAGTATTCCAATGCTCCCGTCACGCTCCGCGACGCGCTCGTCAAGAGCCTCAACGTCGTGACGGTCGAAGTCGCGCAGGACGTCACCATCGGCCGCGTCATGAACCTGGCTGCCAAAGCCGGATTGCCCAAGCCTCCGAAGCCCTACCTGGCGATGGCGCTTGGGACGAACGAGGCGACGCCGCTCCAGGTGGCCTCCGCTTACACGGCTTTCGCCGCCAGCGGCACGCGCGTTACGCCCGTCGCCATCAACCGCGTCACGACCGGCAACGGCGCGACCGTCACCCAGTTGACCGGGACGAAGAACGAAGTTCTCAGACCGGACGTCGCCTACGTGCTGACCTCCATGTTGAAGGATGTCGTGAACCGCGGGACAGCGGCGAAGCTCGGCGCATACGGCCTGAAAAATGTGCCAGGCAGGCTGGGGCTCGCCGGAAAGACCGGGACGTCACGCGACGGGTGGTTCGCAGGCTACACGCCGAACCTGGTCTGCGTCGTCTGGGTAGGCTTTGACGACAACTCGCAATTGGGCTTAACGGGAGCGGATTCGGCGCTTCCCATCTGGGCGGACTTCATGAACGCGGCGCTCAGTTCTCATCCCGAATGGGCCGGCGATTGGGAGATGCCTGGGGGAATCGATCAGCGGGAGATTGACCCGCGCACAGGGCGGCTGGCCCTGGCGGAGGACCCTGTTCGCCGCACGGAGCTTTTTCTCAATGGCACAGCGCCGAACGGCGACGAGGCGACGCTGCCCGAAGAGGAGGAGGCCGCGCCCGCTGGCACAGAGGATGACGGTGACGGCGAGTTTGATTACGAACCTGCGCCGCTGCCCGAAAGTCCGCCGGAGGCTGGGCCGCGCACGCGACAGCCCGCAAGACCGGACGACAGGGGAGCCCCACGCGATGAGGGGGCGGCCCGGCTGCAAGGCACCATCACGCTCGACATCGACCCGACCACGGGGTTAATCGCGGACCCGAACGTTTGTCCCGTGATTCGCTCCAAAACCTTCGCCATCGGGCAGGAGCCACGCCGTTACTGCGGCCCCGAATATCACAACGGCCGAACCATTCAGCCTTCCGACACACGCCCTCGCAGAGTCGCGCCGGACTAGAGGCTCTAGAGCCTCTGGAGAATCTAGAGAGTCTAGCGAATTTTGTCTCCGCAGCGCCCGCGAAAAGCGCTAAGATAGAGTAACGCCATCGAAGCCCCATAATTCCAGGAGATGACCGCGAGATGAAACGCTGCCCAGCCTGCCGCCGAACCTACCCGGACGACCAGAACTTTTGCTTTGACGACGGCACGACCCTGGTGAGCGCGCCCGCGGACTCTTTCGACACCTCGGAAGCCCCGACCGCCGATT
>DATEMM010000222.1:0-7693 GCA_035275605.1 Pyrinomonadaceae bacterium | reverse complement strand
AGATTGAGTTTGAAGGCGATGGGCAATTTACAAGGCCGCTTGACAGCCACACCAGACCGCTAATGGCGGTCTAATATGCGTTAGTCTCCTGTTCTATTCCGAAGCCACAAAATTCTGATATGATTCGGGCGTGAGGTGATGACTTATGACTGATTTAATCAATCGTTCTGAGGACATTCTTGGCGGTACGCCTGTTTTCGCGGGTACTCGTGTGCCTGTGCAAATCCTGTTTGATTATCTCGAAGAAGGCGACACCCTGGACGAATTTCTTGATGATTTTCCCGCCGTCAGCAGGGAGCACGCCATTAAAGTTCTTGAGAAAATGAAGGAAACATTCCTGGCGCAAGAATATGAAAGTGCCGCTTGACGAGTGTGTGCCGCGCAAATTGAGGCGAGAGCTATCAGAGCATGAAGTTTTCACGGTCACGGAGCGAGGCCGGTCAGGCATAAAGAATGGAGAGCTCTTGGCGTTAGCGGAAGCAGAGTTTGATGTCTTCCTCACAGTTGACAAAATCGGAAATACCAGCAGAACCTTAAAGCCTTTAATGTCGGAATCATTCTCTTAGTAGCGAGAAACAATCGCTTGAAGACATAGTTGCCTTTAATGCCTCAAGCTAGAGAGGCATTAGAAAATATCAAGGCAGGCGATTTTATCCGCTTGGGCGGAGGCTAACAACTCATTCAACCCGACGCCTCGATACCATCCCTTTCATCTTGTTTCCCTAAGTCAGATGTTGGATGCTCTTCGCGCGGGCTGGATTATTCGAGCGTTAGATGCCTTCTCAGTGGATGATTACAGTAATCATATGAATAATGAACCGAGCGAAGATGTTATTCTTGAAGGCGCAGCAGGTATTTATCGGCGGATAGACTTGAGCAGTGCCCCGGCTGATACAAGTAGCCTCATCCCCTTTGATAGTGATTTGAATTCTCTGGGATTCAAACTGGTTGGGGACATGATACTTTCCTCGCTCAGTGGTTTCCTTCGCTGCTATGTGCACTCGCACGGTAAGACGCGCGCCCTCCTGTTGATTGGAATTAAGGATGATAGATTGAATGTCTTAGGTCTTTTTTTTGATACTAATTTCCCTGACCACGTATCGCTCACGACAACCACCTCACGAGCTGTGAAGGATATGCCGGAGAAAGGACTCCATGCAAAGGTATATTCCTGGGCAGGTGTCCATGATTTATACCAAAAGCATCAGCATCATATGAATGAATTGAAAACCAAATATGGAGATGTATTACCGATTGAAGATACTCTGCTCTCATTGGCGGAATCTATAGACTCTGCCACTGTTCGCAGCATTAGCTGAACACGGCATCTAGCACTTCATTCAACCGGAGCGCGGATTGAATGCCTTTCATCATCCGTTGTCTTGCTCTATGCTAAGGATTCTGCCCGGTTCAGTGCTACTTTTTGCGGAACTTAACTCACTGCGACGCGTGTTTCGAGCAATCATTCTATTTTGGAGATCAATGATGAAATTCATATTTGCTCTGACACGAAACGCCGTCCCGGTTGCAGCGCTCATGACTTTACTGGCCATTGCCGCGCTGGCACAGGCGACTCCTTCCAATGTGAGAAATAACGGGCCCGTTACTTCGACGCTGCCTCAGCGAAGTGACGCGTTGAAGGAAGGCGCGTCCCCGTTTGTGTTTCATAGCGGCTTCTGGATTAATCTTCATCACTTCCTGTACGAGCAGGCGCTTTTACGAAAGCGTCCCGCCAACTCAGCCCAGCCCGCAAACATCCTCGCAAATCCTAAGAATCAGCTTTCATCAGAGCAGCGGCGACAGTGGGATGCGGCGCTGGACTATTACACTGCCTCAATGATTAAGCGTGACCTGCTGCTTGACGAAGGCATGATAACCATCAACGATCAGTTGAGCGAAGCAGAGGGCGCACCGGATTTAAGCAAGTCGGGACTGAGCGGCGAGCTGGTTAAAATTCTTGAGGGCGTTGCGCCTATTTATCGAGCAGAGTGGTGGCCACAACATGACAGGGCTAACCGCTTCTGGATTGCTGTCGCAATGCCTATGGTGCAGCAATTTGCCAGGACGCTCATAGCTCAACTCACCGCGGCTTATAAAGAAAAGTGGCCGACCGACCCGATACGCGTTGATGTGGTCGAATATGCGAACTGGGCCGGGGCTTACACGACGTTTGGGAGCGGACAGAAAGTCCACATCACTATCTCCACAGACCCCGGCAATCAGGGCTTTGCCGCGCTGGAGCTGTTATTCCACGAAGCCTCCCATTGGATGGTTGGACCCAAAGACGGTGCTGTGGCCCGTGCCATCGCGCGCGAGTCGCGGGCTAAAAACAAGCCCATCCCGAACGGTTTGTGGCACGCGATAATCTTCTACACAGCGGGCGAGTTCACCAGGCGAAACTTAATCGAATACGGCGTGAGCGACTACATTCCTTATGGCTATCGTGGTCTTTACGCGCGCGCGTGGCCGACCCTACAGCGCCCGCTTGAGCTGTACTGGCAGCCATACCTGGAAGGCAAGGTTGATTTTGACAAGGCCATGTCAAATTTAATCGGCGCTCTGTAGCGCGCGACGATTTGCAAAGAAGCATTACCAGACACCTTTGAAAGCGGCAAAGGAAAGATTCAAACCCGAACGAACTCATGATGATTTCGTTCAACCGAAAGGGAATGATGAGTGCTCTTGCTTTCACACATTCCGCTGAGGATTCATCCGTCCTCGGGCGACCCAGCGCGTTTGACACTATCCTTTATGGCGGGTTGGCGGTCGGGATACTGGATGGGCTCTTCGCACTAACCTTTTACGGGTTGATTCTGGGAGTACCGACCTTGCGAATCTTCCAGTCCGTCGCTTCGGGCTTGCTGGGCCGAGCGGCTTTCGAGGGCGGGACCCGGACTTTTCTGCTCGGCGTGCTGCTGCACTTCATCGTCGCGGCGTGCATCGCGGCGGTCTATTACATCGCGAGCCTGAAATTCCCGGTCCTGATTCGGCGGGCCGTCGTGTGCGGGTTGATTTATGGACTGGTCGCTTACCTGGTGATGAATTATGTCGTCATCCCGCTTTCGGCCATCGGCCTTAGACCGTTCTCTTTACGCGCGTTTCTGCCGGCATTCATTGCGCACGCCTTCCTGGTCGGACTGCCGGTCGCATTGTTGGCGCGACGGTCTGCTAAGATTAATCGGAGCCGCTCCGATTAATTCAACCTGTTTGTCTCCGGGCAGCGAGCACCGCAGGTTCCGAGCGGCAATCCGCCGCGCTACAATCTACCCGAACAGGAGTTCATCGATGAGTTGCGTAAAGACGGGACGCCCCAGGAGGTGCTCGAACACCCTGAATTATTGCAGCTAATGCTGCCGTTATTCAGGGCCAATTACAGGCTCAGCGAAACGTATCTTTATAGAGAAGAGCGGCCTCTTGAAGTTCCGATCTCAGCTTATGGAGGGGAGCAGGATGCTGAAACTTCACTGGAAGCTTTGGAAGGATGGCGCGAGCAGACCGCCGCATCTTTTAAGCTCACGCTGCTTCCAGGCGACCATCATCTCTTGAACTCTTCCCGGCAGCGATTGCTTGAAGAGCTGAACAGGGAATTAGCTGCCATCCGGACGGGAACTTGAAGCGGGGATTGTATTCCGCGAAGTAAAAGATTAATCGAGACGGCGTGGCGCGGCGGGCTGTTGCGGCGCGCGCATGGATTTAATTCCTTCTTTAATCATCAGCCGGCGGCTGCTGAGCGTGGCCATGTGGAAGGGAACGACACAGCCGCAGCGGTCACAGTCGGCGTTGTCGCCCATCATGCACTTGCCTTTGGGCTCGCCCGTTGGCCCGAACGCGAAAGCCTTGAGACGAAACTCGCAGTTGTCCGTCACGCGCCGAGCGTTCTTCGACTTCATCAGCTCCAGGGTCGAGTCCATCATGTTTATCACGCCCGGATACTTCTTCTTGAGCGCGAGGAGCTGGTCAATCAGACGGTCGCGCTTCTCCCAGTTCAGCCATAGAGCTTCGTCCAGGTTCGTCACCGGCGTGAAGAAGTCGAAGATGATGCCGCCGCGCGCGATTGGCCCCCACTCTTTAATCAGGTCCTCGACGCAATCGGCCGTGATGGTCGTCAGCACGCACGAGATTTGAATCTTCAGCTCGGGGTGGTTTATGACGTTGCGCTTGATCTTCTGATAGATGCCGGGGGCGCGCATACGGTTGAAGGCTTCTTCGGTCCCGTCAATCGAGATGACCCAGGTGCAATCGTCCCAGTCGGGCAGCTCCATCGTCCCGTTGGTCACGACCGTGTTGTGCTTGAAATATTTGCGCCCGACTTCGACCAGTTGCTTGCGCACCATCGGCTCGCCGCCGACCCAGGTGCAGAGCATCATCGGGTGGCCCGAAGCCTTCATCGCTTCGAGCTTCTCGACCCACTTCTCTATGGAGAGCTCTTTCTCGCCCGCGTGGTCTTCGGCGAAGAAATAGCAGTGCTCGCAGCGCAGGTTGCAGCGGTTGGTGACATCAATCGAGCCGACGGCGTACTTCGGCAGGCCGAACAGAATTAAACGTGTGGCTTGCGCGAGGCGGCCGATTTTCTTTTTGAGGTTCATTACTATCAGAATCTCGAACGACGAGGCCGAGAAAGGAACGGGCGATTATCGTGCAAGTTCGCCGTAGATTCAAGCAGCGCCAGGCGCTGGTAGTGATTTAATTCGAGGAATAATTAACAGGGATGGACAGGATGAACAGGATAAAGACAAAACAAGATAGCTAGTTCTTATTTCTTTTATCCTGACAATCTCTGTCCATCCCTGTTTGAATCTCCCTCTAATTTAACCACTACCCAAGCTCTTACAGGTCACTTGATGGGTATCGCCCAGTCTCCCATCAGCAAATTCTGGGGAACCTGCTTGAAATCGTAGTGCGTGGAGGCCGAATCCCGCGCGAAGACCCAGACCATGTCGAACCTGTCTTCGGGCCAGTCCTGCGGAGCCGTTGCCTTGTTCCCCAGAATGTGATTGGCGATCTTCGGAATGAAATCGTGCTGCCAGCAGACGAGCACGACTCCGGCGCAAAGGAATGCCTCCTCCAGCATCTCCTTGTCTTCGTCCTTCGAGTAGTTGCTATTGATTCTGATGGCCAGCTTCTCGGCCAGGGGCGTGATGGTTTCGATGGGCCGCCGGCTACCGTTGCGCTTCGACGGCTTCGAGGCGTAGAGGAATTGCGGGACTTCGAGCGCGGGATCCTGAAAGGAGCCGTTGGCCGGGGCGAAGAAAGACGCCAGGGCTCCAGCCCTCTGCCACCCGCGCACGGTGAGAGACTCCTTTTCGCGCTCGCCATCAGCGGTAACGCCATGTGGCGGCGGGTCCGAAGGCTTTTCGGCGTGACGTATGATCATGATCTTGGTCGCCTGTCTCTGTGATGAGGTCATACGGAATCTCTCTCCACGGGGTCTCTTCTGCGAAAAGCGTCATTGCAGCTTAAACGTCTGTCGAAGTTTCTCAAAGTCTCCGGCGTCCGATCCGTCAATCCTTCGGCAGCGGCGAGCCAATCAGCTCAAATGCCAGCGAGAGGTGCCTGCAAAACGCCTCTCCGAAAGGAATGGTTGAGCCGTTATTAAACCGGCGGCTGAATTCTACAACAGGGGGCCGCGATTCCGCCTCCGGATACGGCTTTTTACGGGGCGTCCCCTAGCGCGAGCCCCTGATTCCTTGCCGGAACGAAAAAGTGATATTCTCTGGCCTCCTGCCGCATTTCCTTGTCCAAGGGTGTTAATAATCTTCAGCGAGGTGCGTTTTATGGGTGGAGACAACCTGAAGGAGGAGCCCGTGCAAGCAGCCGTGACGCATCTCAAACCCCTGCCAGAGCCTCCGCGAGGAGAGCTGGAAACGCTCTTTCGCGAGCATAACGATCTGATCTTTCGCACAGCCTATCGCGTGACGGGTAGCGCCGCCGACGCCGAGGACGTGTTGCAAACAGTCTTTCTGAGGCTGGCCAGGCGCGACACAGTTGACCTCGCGCCGAGCCCCGCCAGCTATCTGCACCGCGCGGCCGTCAACGCCTCGCTCGATTTGGTGCGCAGCCGCACCAACGCGCGTTCGGTCGCGCTCGAAGACGTGGAAGGCGACCTGCCCGAAAGCTCATCTCTTAATCCGGAAGCAAAACACGCCGACCGCGAGCTGGGGAAATTAATCCAGAAGGCTGTCTCGCGTCTTGGCGCTTCGGCTGCGGAGATGTTCGTGCTCCGCTACTTTGAGGGCTACGGCAACAGTGAGATTGCGGAGCTGACTGGCACATCGCAGATGGTCGTGGCCGTCACACTGCACCGCTCCCGTGCGCGTCTCCGTAAGGAAATTGGCAATTATCTGGAGAAACATCATGAAGCGTAATCGGAAAGACCTTGACGCAATCCTCGACCGTGTCGTTGCCGGGATTCGCAGCGAAGAGATTGATTCGGCTACCGTCCAGAGCGCGGCGGACCGCGTCTGGCTGCGGCTCTCGAAAGAAGAGAGCCTGATCGAGGTGCCAGAGACGAAAGAGGCGGGAGTCATTCGCGGCTGCGAGGACTTTCAGGCGTTGATGCCTGCGTATTTAAGAAAAGAGCTCTCCCCGGCCCGCACCTTGTTGCTCGAAGATCACACGCGGGAGTGCATCCCCTGCCGTAAGGCTCTGAAGGCCGAGCGCAGCGGGAGCGTGCAACTCGCTGGCACAAGCCCGGTAACCAGGAAGCTCGACCGCTCGGCTTCGCAGTCGCCCGTTTGGAAATGGGCCATTGCCGCCACGCTCGTCATAGGGCTGGCCCTCGTCGCTTACAACATCTACCGGCGCATCCCCGTCGGCGAGCGCGCCACGATACAGGCCGCCAACGGGCCGGTCTATAGGGTCACGGACACGGAGAGCCGTGCCCTCAACGTCGGGGAAGAAGTCGGCCCCGGTGAAAGGATTCGCACGGCGAAGGGCGCCGACGCGGTAGTTAAGCTGGAGGACGGCTCGCTCGTAGAGATGCGCGAGCGCTCCGAATTCCTGCTCAGCAGGAACTCGGACGGGACGACCATTCATCTCGATCGCGGTAACGTCATCGTCGAGGCAGCGAAGCAGCGCGGCGGCCATCTGTATGTTGCGACCGACGACGCGCTCGTCTCCGTGACGGGCACGATCTTCTCCGTCAACAACGGCACGAAGGGGTCGCGCGTCTCCGTCATAGAGGGCGAGGTCCACGTCAATCACGCAGGGGACGAGAAAGTCCTTCACCCTGGCGACCAGACGACTACGAGCGCAAGCCTCGAAGCGCTCCCGATTCAGGAAGAGGTAGCCTGGAGCCGGAACGCTGAGCGCTACGCGAAGCTGATGACGGCACTGACTTCGCTCAGCCACGAGCTAGACCAGAAGGTCCCGAAACCGGGCGTTCGCTACTCCACGCGCCTGCTCGACCTGGTGCCCGACGGGACGGTCGTTTACGCTGCGCTGCCTAATCTGAGCGCCACGCTCGTCGAATCGCACCGCATCATGCAGGAGCGTATCCACCAGAACGCTGCGCTCAGCGAGTGGTGGCAGAAAGAGCGGCAGGGCTACAGCGGCCCCGGCCTCGACCAGGTCATCGAAGAGATCAAACAGTTCGGCAAGTATCTAGGGACTGAAATCGTCGCGAGCGCCAAGCTCGGCGAGCGCGGGCCGGAAGACCCGCTCGTGCTGGCGGAACTGACGGACGGCGCGGGCT
>DATEMM010000221.1:0-3378 GCA_035275605.1 Pyrinomonadaceae bacterium | reverse complement strand
GCCCTTCAACATCTTCGCGCTCAGCCACCCTGGGGTGGATTACTTTACAACGACCATCGGGCCCTATGACTATTGGGCCATTGAGTACGGTTACAAGCCAATTGAGGCACGAACGCCGGAGGAAGAGTTGCCTGAATTACGGCGGATTGCGGCGCGCTGCAATGAGCCGGGCCTGGCCTATCAAAGCGACGAGCTCGCCGATCTGTACGACCCGTCAATTGTGCGTTACGACCTGGGCCGGGACCCGCTCACCTATTGGGAGGAAGTGCTCGCCGTCAACCGCCGCTTGATCCATAGATTGGGGAGCCGGGCGCCCGCGCGGGGCGAGGATTACAGCGAATTCACGCGTTCGCTCTACGCGTTGATTCAGGCGCGCGGAGACTATACGCGCCAGATCATTCGCTACGTCGGCGGCTTGCGCGCGCGCCGCAATGACCGAGGCGATCGGGGGGAGTTGCCGCAGCTGGTCCCGCTCACCGCCGGCGAGCAGCAGCGCGCGCTCGGGCTGCTGGACACGCACTTTTTCGCCGAAAGCGAATGGACCATCCCGCGCGAATACTTCGGCCATCTGGCTGCCGACCCATTCGCGCTGGAGGATGCTCAGGCGGAGAAAGCCTTTCCAATCCGTGATGAGGTGGTGAAGATCAGGCAGAAAGTATTGCGGTCGCTCTTCTCGTCGGAACGTCTTAGCCGGATCGTCAATAACGAGTACAAGGTCGCCCGGCCATCCGAGACGCTGACGCTCATGCAACTGTTTACGTCGGTCCGGCAGTCGGTATGGGGAGAATTCAGCTTGCTCCCGAGTGTGACAGGGGTGCAACGCGAGTTGCAGCGAGCACACCTTGATTTGTTGATCTCTCTCTCCGACGGTTCCACGGCTGTGCCAGGTGATGCCGGCCTCTTGGCGAGGCAGCAGTTGCGGGAGTTGAGTGCGAAAATCATAGCAATGAAGGGGAAGAGCCAGGACGTTTACACACGCCTCCACCTGAAGGAGTCACTGAATCGCATCAAAAGCGCGCTGGCTAACTGAAAGGCGCTTGAAAGTTTTCTCGGAGGATAGGTTTACGAAGCTGAAACCAGTGGTCAGTAGAGCGCTCACGTGGGTCGCGGGGTTCATCTTAGCAGGGCTCATCGCGTCGCGACATACTTGTCTGGCTCAGGCGGAAGGAGAAGCGAGCGCGCCGAGCGCAGCTCGAGCAGCAGAGGTGGACAAAAGGTCTGCCTTGTCGTCTGACCACGTGTGGCTGAAGATCTCGTCTCCCGGCCTGAACGTAGTTGGGACATCAAACCCCGGGAAGACTTCGCCACATCCGGCCTTGCAGGTAGGCAGTGGCATGACGAGCTTGGCCAATCGCATCTCGGTACGGGAGCGTGGCGCACCGACGCGCGAGGAAGGGGTGGTGTTCGACCTCTTCGATAAGCACGTTAATTTCATCTCTGGCGGAATCGTTCAAGGGGCTGGGTTCATCTTCGGCTTAGAGCTGACGACGGCTGATCTCATCAAGGGAATCGAGCTTCGCGCCTCGGCTCTCGCGTCAACGAAACTCTACCGCCGCTTTGAGGGGAGCGTCCGCCTGCCAAAGGTCGGCGATGAGAAAACGCATGCCGAAATCTGGTTCAGTTACTTGCGCCGGACCGAAGACAACTTCTTCGGCATCGGCCCGCTCATCAATGATGAGTCCCAGACGAACTTCGACCTGGAACAGCGAAGCTACAACGGCCTTTTCTACCGCAACTTCACTGACCGCTTCCAGGCAGGCGTTTATGTGCGTGTCGCCAATAGCGGTTCCTTCAACGGGGAGAACGACCACGATATCCCAATGGATCAACTCTTCTCAGGCAACCCGAATGTCGTGCCGATCACGAGCTGGGCACCGGGGTTTCAGACCAACACCAAAATTCTCTCTTATGGTGTGTACAGCGAGTATGACTTGCGCAACAACGAGCATGGCTTGACCAAGGGGGCATACCTTTATGGGCGTTTCGCCTCGGCTGACGGTCTCGCTTATCCCAACAACCCGGTCTTCCAGGACTACGGCTGGTTGGAGGGCGAGATGGACGCACGGGTTTACCTTCCGCTACTAAGCGACAGGACGTCGTTGGCACTGAGGGCCTACAGCAACGTTCACACGCCGAAGGGCGGCAGCCAAATCCCTTTTCATGATCTGTCGTTCCTGGGCGGACGCATGTATCTACGCGGCTTTCCGACCTACCGCTTCCGCGCTAACAATAGCTTGCTCTTCTCGGGCGAATTGCGCCAGACAGTCTGGAAGATGTCAGAGCAACGGGGCGCCGATCTGGTCGTATTTGCGGACACCGGGCAGGTGTGGGGCGACAATCGCTCGCAAAGCAATCCGGCGGTTCTGATGAACAAAGATTTTGATTCACGAAACTGGCGAGCCGGATTCGGCGGCAGTCTCCAGTTTCGCTACTCGAAAAATTTCGCCCTCCGTATTGAGGCCGGAGCCAGCAACGAACGGACCCTGATCTATTTCTCCTTCTCGCGCGGGTTCTAAGCGAGGGAAGCATGCGTCCAAAGAGGCGCAGCATTTCGAGCTTTCTGCGCTATCTCGTGGCTTCCGTGAATGTTTTAAGTCGTTCCGGTTGCAAGAAGCGCGCCGATTCGGATTCTCCGATGCGATCATGAGTGAAGCCGCTAAAGCATTTTCTTCCCGCCGATCTGCCCCGCGAGGCCGTGGTACTGGCTTTGCAGGCCCGACCTGGGTAAGGAGATGAAATGAATCAAGAGGAAATCCGTCTGCGCGAGGCCAGGGAGCGGCAAGTGCCATGGGATAAGTGGGGGCCGTATTTGAGCGAACGTCAGTGGGGGACCGTACGCGAGGACTACAGCCTCACCGGCAACGCCTGGGAGTATTTTACCCACGACCAGGCGCGCTCGCGCGCCTATCGCTGGGGTGAGGACGGCCTGGCCGGCATCTCGGATGAAGAGCAGTTGCTTTGTTTCGCGCTCGCGCTCTGGAACGGCCGCGACCCGATCCTTAAGGAGCGCCTCTTCGGCCTCACCAACAGTGAGGGCAATCATGGCGAGGACTGCAAGGAGTATTACTTCTACCTCGACGCCACGCCAACGTACTCTTACATGAAATACCTCTACAAGTACCCGCAGCGCGCGTACCCATATGAAGATCTAGTGCGGACCAACCGGCAACGCGGTCGCAACGAACGGGAATACGAGCTGCTCGATACGGGCATCTTCGACGATGACCGCTATTTCGACGTCTTCGTTGAGTATGCTAAGTCGTCGTCTGAAGACCTGCTGATTCAAATCAGCGCCTGGAACCGTGGCCCTGAGAAGGCCGAGCTCCATGTGCTGCCAACACTCTGGTTCCGCAACACTTGGTCCTGGTCCCCGGACGC
>DATEMM010000220.1:0-2579 GCA_035275605.1 Pyrinomonadaceae bacterium | reverse complement strand
TCGCCTCGCGTAACTTCAGCCGCGACCTCGGCGTGCAGATCGGCGCGGCGGTCGTCAGCCTCAGAAACGGGCTGCCGAACGCGGTTGGTTCTTTCAGCACTCTTCCAGGGGCCACGAGCACCGGGGGCGGGGACAGCGGCGGTGGCGGCCAGAGTACAGGCCTCCCGACCGGCCCGAACCAGGGCGGCGTTCCGGGCGGTCTCGCCGGGACGTTCCAGCCGCTCAACAACCTGGGCGCGGCCGCTCCCAACACGGTCATCGGCCTGACGACTGGCATCTTCGGCACGGCGCAGATCAGCGCCCTGATTACGGCCGGCGAGTCCAAGGGACAGGCCAAGACCGTCGCCACGCCACGCGTCACGGCGCTCAACAATCGCCCGGCGCAGATCGAGAGCGGGACGCAGATTCCCGTCCAGACCACGGGCGCGCTCGGCGTCGTCACAACGACCTTCGTCTCCGTGCCGCTGCGCCTCTCCATCACGCCGCAGATTACGGACGCTGGCACAGTAGTGCTGCGCGTCACGATTGAGAACAACAGCATCAACACGGGCATCGCCGTCGGCGGCGTCCCCGGCATCAACACTCAGCGCATGCAGTCCGAAGTGCTCGTTCCGGACGGCGGTACGACCGTCATGGGCGGCGTGCTTTTGGACACTGAAGGCGAGACGCAGTCGCGCACGCCTGGCCTCGCGAGCGTGCCCATCCTCGGCAACCTCTTCAAGCGCAAGCTGGTGACGCGTGGCACTGATGAGATTCTCTTCTTCATCACCCCGCGCATCTATCGCCCGGACTATCAGGGCCGCCCGACCAGCGGTACGGTCGGCAACGGGACGCGGACGACCACCATCATTCAGCCCGTCACGCCCGGCAACCCCGAGACCAACACGCCGACGCCGACGGAGTTGCAGCAGCAGCAGAGCGTCCCGCAGGTTAATCCGGGCGCGCCTGGGCAGCCTTTGACCACCCCGGTCATACAGCAGCCCGCGCCCGCCCCGACGGGCCAGCCCGCTCGCCCGACCTCGCTCAGCACACGCCCCTAAGGAGGATCGTAAAAATGTTCAAAGAAGCACTTGAAGCGATCATTGAGCGCACAGAGGGCAGCATCGGCGCGTTGATTATGGGGACGGACGGCATCGCGGTCGAAAAGGTCCTGAGCCAGGAGGCCGACGACGCCAACCTGGACGTGGCAGCAGCCGAGTTCACTTCGCTCGTTCGCAACGCACAGCGGGCGGGCAGCGACACCGGGCTCGGGAACCTGCGCGAGCTCGTCGTCCAGCTCGAAAGCGCCGTCGTCATCATGCGGCTCTTCACACGCGAATATTTCGTCGTCCTCGCTCTCAAACCCGACGGGAACTACGGGCGCGGGCGGTTCGAACTGCGCAAGGCCGAGCTTCAACTGGCGCGCGAGTTCGCGGTCTAACGCAGAGAGGCTCGGGGGCTCAAAACCTTCGCGTCAACAAAACCCCTCGTTCAGTATGCTACCGCGTGAGCCGCAGGGCCTTGCGCGGTAGCATCATGTTTAAGGAAAGAAGATGAAACTCTCACTCGCAAACCTTCCTTACAGAATCCTTCTCACATCGCTCGCCGTCCTGGGGCTGAGTGGGACGACGCTGGCACAGAACCGGCAGCTTTCTTACACGCCGCCGCCCTCGGCCGGGTGCTCGCTCACTCTGGCACAGGCCCCGGAGCTATGGGGCTTTAGGCTGAGGATGACCGCCGAGCAGGTCAGGGCACGCTTTCCGGGCATCGTCATGAAGCCCGCCGACAGCCTCGGCGTAATAGAGCTGGACGACGTGTTGCCGGCCGTTCACTCGGCCCCGAACCGCTCGGACAGGTGGCGCGCTCAAGGGCTCTTCAAACTGCGGCTCCTCTTCATTGACGAGCAGTTGGCCTACATCGGAGGGAATTACGGCGTCGCGACCCAGTGGGCGAATCAGGACGATTTCATCTCCTCGCTCTCGAAAAGCCTGGGCCTGCCGAACGCCTGGTATCTGAAAGACCAAACGGACGTGGTCAAGCTCCTCAAGTGCGACGGCTTCATGATGTTCGCGTACTCCTCGCCGCTGGCGGCCGTCGGGATGGGCGACAGCCAGGCTTTCGACAAGGTGGACAAGAGGGAAGCGGCCATTGACGAGGCCGATAAAAAGAAGGGCCGGAAAAGATTGGACTACGTCTATTACTGAAATGGGCGAACACGGCCGTCCTGGATTGTGCCAGGATGTCCGGGCGAGCTTTCAGCCCGTGCCCTCCGGCATCTTCACGTAGGGCATCCCGCGGAGGATGATTTTCTGGCGGCGTGCCAGCCGCCGCGGGTTCTTCTGCGGGTTGAAGAGGTTGAGCGGGCTCGGGATCATGGCCGACAGGAAGGCTGCCTCGTTGGCGGTAAGCGCTGCGGCGGGTTTGTGAAAGTAGGTCTGCGCCGCGGCCTCCGCGCCGTAGATGCCATCGCCCCATTCGATGACGTTGAGATAGATTTCCAGGATGCGGCGCTTGGAGAGCGTGCGCTCCATGAAGTAGGTGATGGCGGCCTCGCGCACCTTGCGCGTGATGGACCGTTCGCTCGAAAGGTAAAGGTTCTT
>DATEMM010000219.1:0-7956 GCA_035275605.1 Pyrinomonadaceae bacterium | reverse complement strand
CTGGTATCGCTGGTTATTCTTAATCACCGTGCTCATGTCCGCAGCCGGAGCGGTAGACGCCGGATTCGGCTTCCTGGTCGTTTGACGGCTCTTGAGATACTTGTAATCGACCACCACCACCAGGGAGCCTTCCCCGCCACTACCGCCGTTCTGCCAGGGCGCAATGCATGTCAGGAGGAGCGACAGGATCAAGATAATTCTCATGATTTATCTCCGAGGATATGCGAATAAATTCAGGCGCTCGGATCAAGAGGAGTCCGCCGTGTCTGGCACAAGTTTGTATTCACCAGCACGGGGCCTCCCCAATCCGGCTCCCCGTCCCGACCGGCGACCCCAACAGGCGCGCCATTATACTAATTGGCAAGAGTATGAACTATCACAAAATTTCAGGAGAGCAATTGCCGTCGAAACCTCGGAGCAAAGGAGTTGTCAGGCGACAAAGACCTCTCACCATAATCTCAAGGCCGCTTTACACGCGCGCGAGCCAGCGCCCCCTCAAAGTATATCGGTTCCAATCCGGAGGCCCAGTATTCAACCGTCACTCGACTCGGCTGTGAGGTTTCCTGGCCGGTGCGCAGCGCTGCCTTACCGACATCGGTAGGATGAAATTCAAGCCAGCCCGTCCACGTCCCATCGGCTCGCTCCTCCGCATAACTACGCACAATGTAAGTCGTGCCGTCTGGGCCATCGACGAGCGCCGAATATTCCTGTAAGAGTTCCGCCATTGTTGTCACCTCCGATTCAGCGAAAGCGCCGCCTTTTATTTTCTGCCTGCACTAATCTGTTTCGACTTCTATTTGCACCGTGTCTCCATCGTTCAGATTATATTTATCTCTCAGTTTTACTTCACACTCCACCTCAACCAGCGTTTTCGGCGGCGCTCTTACCAATCTGGCGCATGATCCAGAATATATGAGATGACGCCTTCCAGAGGTTTCAGATACAAGCCAGCCAAGAAGATCGCGAAGAGGTAGTTGAGCACGAGTGTAATGATGCTCCATAAGACAAACTTACGCTTCCAACCTCTCTTCATCTCTATTTCATTTGCGTCAACTTTGACGAGACGAAAGAGAATAAATCCGCCAATAATGAAGGCTAAAGGTGGGACGAGGATAAAGATACCCAGCGAGATGATCGGTAATTTACTGTCAGGAGCAGCAAAACTGAATATCGAAGTCGTTACGAACAGACCTTCGCCCACACCTGTCGCGAAATATGCAACAAGGAAGCAGAGCAGGAAGGTCACGACTACGGATTTAGGCAGCGAATTTATATTTTGTGTAACCATAACTCGCCTCTTCCAAAGCCTGGTGATCATTAGACCGCCAGGAGCGGTGTTTTTCGATTATAGGCGACTTTTACCCGTTCTTGGCGGTCAATCAGCTTATCAAGTGACAATTACCGCTCACGGCATCTAATCCCGGAACCGGGCCGCTTTTACCGCGGTCCACGCCTGTGCGCGGCCCTGTTTTTAAGGAAACCTCTCTCGCGGGAGCCCTGATTTGACAATGCCAGCCCTGGCCCATAACATGCGCGCACAGCCTACAGATGACCCTTGAGAGGCTCAAGTTCTAACTATTACAGTCCCCCGGAGTAGGTTTCAATGGCAGACAATGATCAGATAATTGCCAATCAGGAAAAGATTCTGGCAAACCAGGAAGAGATCAAGCGTAACCAGGAAGCTATCAAGGCCAATCAGGATGAGATCAAAGGCAATCAAGGCAAACTAGACCAGGTCCTGGCCAATCAGGCGCGCATGGAAGAGCATCAAAGACAGATTCTCGCCAACCAGGAAAAGATTCTGGCCAAGTAAAGGTCGGCCGCTCGGTTCTTAATTGAAAATGGGCCGCGCGCTCGTCCGCAACGGCCCTGGCCCGGAATTTTAAGTCGGACGCCCCTGTAGTCAATTCCATCTCTCAAGCTCACTGAAAGCAAGCCGTTAAGTCCAGATGCGATTCCCTCGAATTATTTGCGTCCTTTTATTGCTCTTCTCCGCTCTCCTTTCCGCCTGCAAAAAGGACGCGACAGAGCAATCAGCCGTCAACGCGACGAACCCTGAGCAGGTACTTTCACAACAGCCGGGGCAACAGGCCCCCGCGCAAGCGGAAGCCCCACGCCCTTCCGGCCCCATTGAATTCACGGACATCACGGCCCAGGCGGGCATCCGCTTCAAACACAACTCCGGTACCTTCGGCAAAAAGTACCTGCCCGAAACGCTCGGCCCAGGCTGCGCCTTCCTGGACTACGACGCAGACGGCTGGCAGGACATACTCCTGGTCAACTCCACCAGTTGGCCCGAGAAGAAGGGTCCAAGGACCTTCCCGGCCCTTTATCACAACAACCAGAACGGGACATTCACAGACATGACCGGGGCGGCCGGCCTCGCCGTAGAGATGTACGGGCTCGGCGCGACCGTCGCGGACTATGACAACGACGGCCTCGTAGACATCTACATCACGGCCGTTGGCCCAAACCATCTTTTCCGCAACCTGGGCAACGGCAAGTTCGCGGACGTCTCAGCCAGAGCGGGCGTGAACGACCCCGGCTTTTCCACGAGCGCCGCCTGGTTCGATTACGACAAGGACGGGCGGCTGGACCTCTTCGTCTGCAACTACGTCGAGTGGTCGGTCGAGAAGGATCAATTCTGCACGCTCGACGGCAAGAACAAATCCTACTGCACGCCGCAATCCTACAAGGGGCAGAGCGCAACGCTCTACAGGAATCGCGGCAACGGCACCTTCGAGAACGTCACGCAGCGCGCGGGCCTCGCCGACCCGACCAGTAAGTCTCTCGGCGTAGCCGTCTTCGATTACAACAACGACGCGTGGCCGGACCTCTTCGTCGCCAACGACACAGAGCCGAACAAGCTCTACAAGAACAACGGCAACGGCACCTTCACGGACGAGGCCCTCACGGCCGGCGTGGCCTTCTCCGAGGCGGGCACGCCGCGCGCAGGGATGGGCGTGGACACTGCGGACTACGACGGCTCCGGACGCGAGGGCATCGTCATCGGCAATTTCACGAACGAGAGCATGGCGCTTTACCGCAACGGCGGGACGGGACTCTTCACGGACGAGGCGGGAGCATCGGGTATCGGCAAGATGTCCGCGCAGTCCCTGACCTTCGCCACCTTCTTCTTCGACTACGACCTGGACGGACTGCCAGACATCTTCGCCGCCAACGGCCACGTCTCCGACGACATCTCGGTCGTGCAACCCAACGTCAAGTACCAGCAGCCGCCTCACGTCTTTCGTAACAAGGGCAAGAAGAAGTTCGAGGAGGTGACGGCGAGACTTGGGCGTGCGATTCAGCGTGCGATTGTCGGGCGCGGTGCGGCCTACGGCGACATAGATAACGACGGGGACCTGGACCTTCTCATCATGGCCAACAATGGCCCGGCGCGTCTTCTACGTAACGACAACGGCAACCAGAACGACCTGCTGCGCGTGAAAACAATCGGGGCGCGCTCGAACCGCGACGGCATCGGTGCGCGCGTGACTCTGAAGCAGGCTTCGGGCGCGAAGGTCCTGGGCGTGGTCAAGACAGGATCGAGCTACTGCTCGCAAAGCGAGCTGCCGCTCACCTTCGGATTGGGCAAGGCCGACCCGGCCAAAGGCATGACGCTGGAGATCATTTGGCCGAGCGGGCAGACGGACATCATCCCCGAAGTGAAGCCCAACCAGTTCATTACCGTTCAGGAAGGTAAAGGCATCACGGCGGCAGCGCCCATCGTCTTCGCCAGAGTGGAGCCGCAGCCGTCACCGACGCCTACTCCGACGCCTTAGCTTTGAATTATTCAGTTCGGAGTTTCATCCACGGGTGCGCGTGGCCGTTTTGATTCGCTTCCGATGCGCCGTTCGACCCGTTTCTCCCGGCCACCCGCTTGTAGGTGCTGAGCATGACGGGCAGCACAGCGCCCGGCGAGAAGAGCTTTTTATACCTTTCCAGCCCGGCCTCTCCCATCCGCGCGCGAAGAGTCGCGTCCTGTGCCAGGCGAAGCATCGCCTGGGCCAGGGCGGCCGCGTCTCCGGGTGGAACGAGAATGCCCGTCTCCGCCGTCACCACGTCCGGGATGCCACCGACCGCCGAGGCGATGACGGGCAAGCCGTGTGACATGGCTTCGGCGATGCAATTGGGCGTGCCTTCCGTCAGCGACGGCAACACGAACACGTCCAGGCTCTTCATGAAAGCGCTTTTCTGCCCTGGCTGAGTGTAGATGCCCGAGAACTCGCAGCGGTGGCCGATGCCAAGCTCCCCTATACGCTCCACCAGCCTTCTCTTCTCCGAGCCCGCCCCGGCAATCTTCAATTGCGTCTCGGGCGATTTCTGTAGGACTGCGGCGAAGGCTTCGGCCAGCACCACCGGCCCCTTCAACGACTCGATCCGGGCGGCGAAGCCGAACGTGGCTTCGCGCGGACGCAGGCGCTCGTGCCCGGAGCCGTTTCGCAAGACCTCTGCCATGATCGGAAGTACGGAGAGTCGCCTGGAAGGAGGCAGCTTTTCATGGCACTCCTGCGCGAGGAGCGGCGAGAGCGCCGCCACCTCCGTACAGAGAGGGAGAACGGTCGTGAAGTGCTCGTAGAAGGCTTCGAAGTCCGGCGGGTGATACGGCGTTCCCAATTCCTGGTAGATGACCGGAACCCCCACGGCGTGCGCGGCCCGTATGATGACCATCGCGCTCGGGTCCGGCGTCAGCACGTGAACCAGGTCGGCAGCCGCACGCAGGTGCTCGCAGCACTGTTTGTAGTAGCGCGCGGCGACGCCGGAAGCGATCTTCTGCGCATTGTGCCGAATCCGCGACTGTGAAGACGGAAGGCGTTTGAGCAGGCCCAGAGTCAGCCTGCGTCCAGCGCCCAGGGACGTGCCAATGGAATAGGAAGCGATGGCTGAGACTGGCACACCCGCTTCGCGCAGGCGCAGGTAGTACTGGTCGTCTTGCGCGTGCGGGTACATCAACAGGACAGAGACCTCGTGCCCCGCCGCGCGCAACTGCGTGGCGTAAGTCACCAGGGTCTCGTCTGCGCCGCTAATCGGCCCGTGAAACTGTCCTTTGCAGAGAACAATCCTCATTGCTTGCTCCTGCTCAACCGCATCTGCTTGAAACGCATTTTCGTCTCTTCAATATCGCCCTGGCCTCTCGCCCCTTTCAGCAGCGCCCGCAGGGTTGACGGCCGCGCCCATTTGCGCGCCACGCCGAGCATTCCCCGAGGGTGCAGACGAAGTGCGAGCAGCGAGCTTTTACCGGCACGGCTCAGGCGACCGGAAGTTATGGCACAGGCCGTCTCCCAGACAAGATGCTCCGACAAGTTTTCCGAGAATCTGCGCCACACCTCGCGCCGCCTGGCCTGTGTGGCCGCCTTGGCACGCGGGAGCGCGAGCCAGCGTTGACGTAAAGTTCGTGCGCCGAGCTCAATTAAATCGAGCGTGGCGGAGCTTCCCTGCCCGGAATGAGGCGTCGGTTGTCGCCAGACTGCGACGGGCTCCTCCAGGGCCGCGACCTCGTGGATTTCCGCTATACGTATCCACAAATCCCAGTCGTCAACGCCGGGAATGGCTTCGTCCAGCAGCCCTACGCCGGTCAGGCACTGCCTACGAAAGAGAACTGAGCCGCACGGGATGAAGTTGCGCTCAAGCAATTGCCAGAAGATGTCTCCGCGCGGGCAAGTCTCCGGATAGAAGCTGCCGTCCGTTGCGTCGTCCTGGCGACGGATGAGCACCTGCCCGTAAACCAGCCCGACCTCCGGGCTAGACTCCAAAACTTTAAGCTGAGCATTCAGAGAGCCGGGCAAACGCTCGTCATCGTCGTCTAGGAAAGTGATGTAATCTCCCGAACTCGCCAGGATGCCGACGTTGCGCGCTCCCGCCACGCGTTGGTTACGCTCGACGCGAACGTAGAGTATGCCGGTCAATTCGCGGCACACCTCAGCCGTCTCGTCCGTGGAAGCGTCGTCCACCACGACGACCTCGACATCTTTGCCGCCGGCGCGCGCGCTCGCCACGGCCCTCGGCAGAAGATGCGGGCGGTTGTGTGTAGTGATGACGACGCTGACTTGCGGCATAAATATGATTTTCCGGGCTACGCGCGGCGCACTTCGACCGCCGAGGGCGACGCTCTTCACAATCTCTTAATCTGTCTGAGGCGGCTCAAGCGTCGGCGACGCTTACCTGCTCGCGCCGTGGCGCAATCGTCCTCCAGGCTTTCCTGAAAGCTGCGGGGCGTGCTGCTCCGAGCGGGTTCAGGCGCAGGGCCGCCAGAAAGTTGGCACAGGCCACGGAGTACGTGCCCTGCGCCAGTTGTTCGGCCGTGTGCCCGAGCAGAACATCTGAGATGCGGTTCATGGTACGCCGCCGCGCTTCCCTGCGTCTACCGGGCGAAGCGGCCAGGGCTCTAGGCAGGCGCAGCAATCGCAGTTGATGGCGCGCGGCCATTGAAAGCTGGCGAGCCCGCCCGGACGAGCCCTGGGCCGAAAAGGGCGTCGGCTTCCTGTAAATGCTCACGGGCCGGACGTCAACCAGCACCCTGTAGAGTTCCGCGATGCGGACGAAGATGTCCCAATCGTCAATGCCGCTGATACGGCTATTGAACAGCCCCACGCGAAGGAAACAGTCTTTGCGGATCAGGACAGAGATGGGCATGACCGGAAAATCCAATTCGAGCATTTCCCAGAAGACATCACCGCCCGCGTGACGCGGGATAATCGCTTCACCCGTCGGCACACGCTCCTGATTCGCGAGCAGCATTGCTCCGCAGACGAAGCCCGCGTCGGGGTCTTTTGAAAGCGCCTCGATTTGCAGGTCGATCGTGCCGGGAAGGCGCAGGTCGTCGTCGTCCAGAAAGGCCACGTAGGAAGCTTTGCTGGCCAGGATGCCGACGTTTCGCGCACCGGCCACGCCCTGATTTCTTTCCAGCCGCAGATACCGTATGCCTGCCAAACTCCGGCAGACTTCCGCCGTGGCGTCCGTGGAGGCGTCGTCCACCACTATCACTTCGACATCCTCGCCGGAGTGCAGCGCGCTCTCCACTGTGCGCGGCAGCATGTGCGGCCGGTTGTGCGTCGGGATGATGATGCTGGCTTTCGGCATATGATTCTGGAATCAGTCTCTTTAGTTGACGGCGGCGGCCGCCATGGCCTCGGCTTCCTTGATGTCTTGCAGGTAACTGGCGATGACGGTTTCGGGCTCTCCGTCTTCGTGCAAAAGGCCAGAGCGGATGTAGAGGACGCGCCCGCACAGTTGTCGTATGGAGGCCATGTTGTGGCTGACGAAGAGGACAGTCCGTCCGGCGCGCCCGACCTCCTCCATCTTGCCCAAACATTTTTTCTGAAAGAGCGCATCGCCGACCGTGAGCACTTCGTCCAGCAAAAGTATTTCAGGGTCTAGGTGCGCGGCGACGGCGAAGGCCAGCCGCAAGTACATTCCGCTGGAGTACCGTTTGACGGGCGTGTCCAGAAAACGATCTATCTGGGCGAAGGCGACTATCTCGTCGAACTTGAGGTTAATCTCTTCGCGCCTCATCCCGAGGATAGCGCCGTTGAGGTAGATGTTCTCCCGTCCAGTCAAATCCGGATGAAAGCCCGTGCCCACTTCGAGCAGGCTGCCGACGCGACCGTAGAGGTCCGCCTGCCCGCAGGTCGGCTTCGTAATGCGCGCCAGGATTTTGAGCAGCGTGGATTTCCCTGCCCCGTTGCGGCCGATGACGCCGACGACCTCGCCAGGGCAGACCTCAAAGCTAACGTCCCGCAAGGCCCAGACCGCCTCGTCAACCGAATCTTCGGCGCGCGAAAGACGCTTCACGGTACTGTTGACCGAGCGCTTCAAAGCCTCGCGCAAAGTCGGGGCCACAGCCTCGCGCGTCCCGAGGGAATATCGCTTACCCAGATTCTCGACCTTGATAATCGGCTTCATCTTTTTTAGTGGTCGGTGGTCGGTGGCCAGTGGTCAGTTATTGAGCGTCGG